>NZ_KV792027.1:0-104930 GCF_001808085.1 Staphylococcus sp. HMSC14C01 | reverse complement strand
GATTTACAAGCTGAAGGACAATCTCCATTAGAAAGCTTACGTACAGTTAAATCAGTCATTAAAAATTCTAAAGTAGCCGTAGCTGGTGGTATTAAACCTGAAACAATTAAAGAAATTGTAGCAGAAGAACCTGATTTAGTTATTGTTGGTGGCGGTATTGCTAATGCAGATGATCCTGTAGAAGCAGCTAAACAATGTCGTGAAGCGATTGAAGGTAAATAAAATGCCAACTTTTAACAATTATCATTTAATTCTTGAAGAAATAGATAACACGTTATCACATCTAGAGGATAATGATTATGGACGTTTTGCAAATGAAGTGGTTGGCGCATCTCGTATCTTTACAGCTGGTAAAGGTCGCTCTGGATATGTTGCTAATAGCTTTGCAATGCGTTTGAATCAACTAGGAAAAGATGCATCTGCAATAGGTGAAGCAACAACGCCATCTATTAAAGAACATGATTTATTAATTATTATTTCCGGTTCTGGATCAACAGAGCACCTAAGATTATTAGCTGAAAAAGCACATTCAGTTGGTGCTAAAATTGCTTTAATAACAACTAAAAAAGAATCTAAAATTGGCGATGTCGCTGATACAGTGATTACTTTACCTGCAGGAACGAAACATGAAGCAGAAGGCTCTGAACAGCCGTTAGGTAGTCTATTTGAACAATCTTCACTTATCTTTTTAGATAGTGTCGTGATTGGATTAATGGATGCCTTTAATATTAATGAAGAAGCAATGCAAGACAATCATGCTAATTTAGAATAAAAACCATCACTCAAATATATTATCGTTCAGATGAATATATTTGAGTGATTTTTTTATGTGTTATTTTTCATATAATGTTAATATAATAATTAATCCAGTTAACATTTAGAGAGGGTCATATGTTAGAAATACTAAATAAATTAAATCACTATTCAATAGAACAACCAGATATGATTGCGCTATCGTTCGAAGAAGATGTATTGACATATCAGCAACTTTATACAGAAATACAGCAATTAAAATCAGTCTTTATGTATTTACCGAAAGGGTCCCGAGTGGGATTGTTAAGCAAAAATCCTTTACATAATATGTTGAATTATTTTGCAATATTAGAACAAGGAAGTATTCCATGTTTTCTAGATGATCAATGGTCTGAAGTAACAATTCATCAACTGATTGAAACGTATCATATTGACTATCTTGTTGATGAACAGCATAGACTGATAAAGACAACGTCTTCTGAAACATATCCAACATATTTAAATGAGCAGTCACAAGTCCATCAACTATTACATATTGGTTTTACATCTGGGACAACAGGGTTACCTAAAGCATATTATCGAAATGAACCATCTTGGCTTGCGTCATACAAAGAAAATGAAAAGCTACTTCGTCATAAAGAAAACATACTTGTAGCACCGGGACCACTTGCACATTCATTGTCTTTATACACTTGTATTTATGCGTTATATACAGGGAGAACATTTATTGGACAAACCCGTTTTAATGCGACTAAGCTCGTTAGCAAAATGAAACAACAAACAACAAATAGTGCATTATTTCTTGTTCCAACAATGCTACATGCAATAACAAAAATAAATCACGATCACCTACATTTAACGACTATTTTAAGTAGTGGGGCGAAACTCTCTTCTTCGTTGTTTAAGCGTATAGCCGAAACATTTCAGCATGCTAATATTATTGAATTTTTTGGAACGTCAGAAGCAAGTTTTATTAGTTATAACATTAACCGTAAAGCTTCTGTTGATTCAGTGGGATACATATTTCAAAATGTAACGATTGGTTTAGAGGAAAAAGACAAGAATCATATAGGGTTATTAAATGTAAAAAGTAATATGATATTCTCTGGATATGTAAATCAATCTGTCGTATTACCTGAAACATGGATTAAAACAGGCGATTACGCTTATATTAAAGATAATCAATTATATTTAGTGAGTCGTCAAAATGAACGATTAATTATTGGAGGTAAAAATGTTTATCCTCAAGTTATTGAACAAATGATAAAAAATATTGATGGAGTAGAAGAAGCAATTGTTATAGGAGAACCGCATCCACGTTTTGGGGAAATAGCGGTTTTACTATATACAGGATCGATAGAACTTGAGTACCAAACTGTGAGACAACATATTATGAAAGTTCTATCACGATATGATGTACCTTCCAAATTGATAAAAGTAGACAGTATGCAATATACCCAAAGTGGCAAAGTTGCTCGAAATAAAATGCGTACTGCCTATGTAAAAGGAGACTTTAAATGATGAACCAATCGGTCATTATATGGGCGAAACGTACACCTTTTGGCAAATACGGTGGGAAATTGAAACATTTAGAACCCGAAACATTACTCATGCCCTTATTTGAAGAAATGAATTCAACTTTTCCTAAAATAATACCTGATATCGATGATGTAGTGATTGGAAATATCGTAGGTAATGGTGGAAATATTGCTCGTAAAGCCTTATTAGAAGCAGGTCTAGCTGAGAGTATTCCAGGTGTTACAATGGACCGTCAATGTGGGTCAGGGTTAGAAAGTATTATATATGCATGTCGAATGGTTCAAGCTGGTGCAGGTCATATTTATATAGCTGGAGGAGTAGAAAGCACGAGTCGTGCTCCTTGGAAGATTAAACGGCCTCAATCAGTGTATGATACCCAATTACCAGAATTTTATGAGCGTGCCTCTTTTGCACCAAAAGGTCAAGATCCAAGTATGATAGAGGCAGCTGAAAATGTTGCGCAATATTATCATATTACGCGTAAACAACAAGATGCCTTTGCGATACGTAGTCATCATCTCACACATCAATATTATAAGAATGGAAGTATAAGTAATGAAATTGTATCTTTAAACATCAAAGGTCATTTATTTGATAAAGATGAAAGTATTAAGCCAACACTTACTGAACAACGATTAAATCGATTACGTCCTTTACTAGCTAACGGAACAGTAACGGTTGGAAATAGTTGTATGAAAAATGACGGCGCTGCGCTTGCACTCGTTATGAATCAAGAAACGGCATTACAATACGGAATATCAGAGGGAATGATGTTTACAGATGCAGTGACAATAGGTGTCAATCCGAAACGACTAGGTATTGGACCAGTACCTGCTGTAACAAAATTACTAAAAAAACAAAATTTAAAAATAAGTGACATTGATGCAATAGAACTTAATGAGGCATTTAGTTCACAAGTTTTAGCTTCAATTCAAGAGTTAAAATTAAATATTAATCAAGTCAATCAGTGGGGGGGAGCCATTGCGTCTGGTCATCCTTATAGCGCAAGTGGCGTAGCATTAATCACTAGGTTATTAAATATGACACATTGGAAGCGGGGAGTTGCTACGATGGGGATTGGAGGAGGAATGGGGAATGCGATACTCTTCGAACGATGGAGCTTGTGAGAAAATAGAAATATATTTTAATGAACAAGAAGTAAGAGAGTATTGCGAAGTAGTTGAAAGAACGTATAAAGGTGTGGTGCCTTCACTCATGTGTGCAAACGTTTGGCCAAAATTTAAGTTGTTCCAAAAGTTTCAACAAGAAAATATTCTTCTTGTGCGAACATCATGTGAAGAATTTGAATCATTAAAATGTAGGCTAAAATATGAGGGGTACTTAACACATAAAAGTACGAAAAAGTTTAAAACATATATCCAATATATCTACGATTTAAAAATATATAAAGATAATAGACAATGTATATTTATTAGGCAAACATTTATAAAAAAGGAGGTAAATGATGAGGTTTAGTCATGATAAAGTGAGTCATTACCTTCGCCTTGTTAATGATAAAAATGAGCTTCATTCAACCATTGTTCCTGGTCAACTGGTAGTGGATTGTGTATTAGCGTATTTTCAAATAGAGTGGACACAATTTAACGTTAAGTATAGAAAGATTATAGATATAGACGAAGAAGTTATCTTAAAAAAAGTGAGTCATAATGAAATAAACGTCTTTGGTTTAAATGGTGAAGAAAAAATAGTTATTGTTAGAAAATCTTAATTTTTTTGATGATAACTATTTTTATTTTGGTTATTAGCATTTATATTTTTTAATCATTTATTAATTATGTAAAGTGAATAAAATTACACTTTTAAATTTAGGAAAATGAAAATCAATTTGATAATACTAGTTTAATACATATAATTATGTAACATGCAAGAGGAGGACATATGTTCATGAATGTTCACAAAGATAAAATGAACATGGTTAGTGCTCAAAAAGCGAGAAAAACTGTTTTCGCGACAAGTATTGGTAATGCTATGGAGTAGTTTGAATTTGATGTCTATGCCTATATTACAGCATCAATAAAACGATAGCGTTAATGTTAGTATAACTTAAAGTTTCTCTCTAAGTTTCCAAAAGGGGACATTCTTGGCTAACATTAACGCTATTTTATTAGGGTGAGCTTTTAAATAATTAATGACTTTTTAAAGTTTTGAGTATTAGGAGCATCTTAACTTTAAAAAAAGATTTTGAAATATTCGTTTGTTTTCGTATTCAATTACGAAAAACACTTTTTAATTTTTGAAATGTGATGAATAACTTAATTCATGTTATCAACGTCACTTTCTAGTAGAGAGAGCAATTTATAGATGTCATTTTTACTAAACGTTTCATCGAATTTTACCGTAATCGTCTTGAAGGTCTTTGTAATGATTTCGTATATTGGGATACCGTTTTCTATATTTTGCTTGTAGATAATCATGTTGTTAATTCCTCCTTTGTCTCTCTACACTTAATATAGTAATGGATTTGATTCTAAAAAACATGAGTCTATGGTACTAACTTTTATTGCAACGGACTGTGTAGAGCATACTACGACTAAATACCTAGAAAATAATGAAGATATAAGAAAAGCTTTTAATCTTAGTGTGACCAAACTATTATACACAAGATTAAAAGCTTTAGAAGTGCTTATATTTCTTTAAAAATACAGCATAGACAGTAGCTGATTGAATTGAAAGTGCGCAGATTAGCTTCTTTCAACTCTAATGCTGGGGCCCCGACAAAGAGACTTTCAAAAAGAAAGTCAACGATGAACGCGAGTTGGGGCGTCGGGGAAGGACAATGAAATCTAATTAAGGATTACAAAAGACTAGTGTCTTTTGCATAAGAAGTACTAGTATTTTTTTCAAAAATGCAGTACTTCTTTAAACTTCTTTAAACTTCTTTGACGTCGACGTCGATGTGTTCTACGCGGTTGTATGCGCCGTGATCAACTGGGCCTACAAAGTCATTCATTTTCCAACCATTTTTAATTGCTGATGCCACAAATGCTTTAGCGCTAATAACAGCTTCTTTAGGTGATTTACCATTTGCCAAGTAAGCTGTTGTAGCTGCTGCAAATGTACAACCTGCACCGTGGTTATAACTTTGTTGGAACATATCAGTTGTTAATTGATAATATGTTTGACCATCATAATATAAGTCATAAGATTTATCTTGATCTAATGCTTTACCACCTTTAATAATAATATGTTGAGCACCTTGATCATAAATGATTTTTGCAGCTTTTTTCATATCTTCAATTGACGTTAATTTACCTAATCCAGATAATTGACCAGCTTCAAATAAATTAGGTGTTACGACCGTTGCTTTAGGTAATAAATATTTAATCATTGCATCTGTATTTCCTGGGGTAAGTACTTCGTCTTCCCCTTTACATACCATAACTGGATCTACTACGAAATATTTTGCACCTGATTGTTCAAATGCTTCGCCAGCACGTTTAATGATTTCTTCAGTTCCAAGCATACCTGTTTTAACAGCATCTGGACCAATTGAAATGACTGTTTCTAATTGTTTTTCGAATACATCCATTGGAAGTGGTGTCACATCGTGAGACCAAGTTTCTTTGTCCATTGTTACAACAGCTGTTAAAGCCACCATACCGTAAGTGTTTAGTTCTTGAAATGTTTTAAGGTCGGCTTGCATACCTGCGCCAGCGCTTGTATCAGAACCGGCAATTGTTAATACTTTTTTTAATGCCATGTATTATCACTCCTGTCAATTATTTACATCTTTATTTATCATATCATGTAACTCAACTATTGTTCTAGCATGAAGATAGTAAGGCGATTTATATCACGTTCCAAAGGGGTCATATGTTAAAATAGAAGTGAGGTGAAAACGATGGAATGGTCAGACATTTTTCATGACATTACAACAAAACATGATTTTAAAGCAATGCATGATTTTTTAGAAAAAGAATATACGACACAAATCGTCTATCCAGATAGAGAAAATATTTATCAAGCTTTTGATTTAACACCATTTGAAGATATTAAAGTTGTTATTTTGGGTCAAGATCCATATCATGGACCTAACCAAGCACATGGGTTAGCATTTTCAGTTCAACCCAATGCTAAATTCCCACCATCTTTAAGAAATATGTATCAAGAATTAGAAGATGATATCGGCTGTCATAGAACTTCTCCACATCTACAGGACTGGGCACGTGAAGGTGTTCTGTTATTAAATACTGTATTAACTGTACGTAAAGGTGAAGCACATTCCCATAAGGACATTGGATGGGAAATATTTACAGATGAAGTCATTAAAGCTATTTCAGATTATCGCGAAGATGTTGTCTTTATCTTATGGGGAAAACCTGCGCAGCAAAAGATAAAATTAATTGATACAGCAAAGCATCATATCATTAAATCTGTTCATCCAAGTCCATTATCTGCTTATCGAGGTTTCTTTGGGTCTAAACCTTATTCTCGTACAAATGATTATTTAGAATCTAAAGGTAAAACGCCAATACAATGGTGTGAAAGTGGGGAATCTTAATTGAACAAAGAACAATTAATTCAACTTATAGAACAAGAATTAGTGCAAGCAGATGAAGCTCAAGATGAACAACAGTTTGAAAAGCATATGTATGCGATTCATACTTTAACATCTCTTTATTCCGATGTTTCAAAACGACCTTCTAAAAAATCAAAACATGATTTTACTAATATTGTAACTTCTGAATCTTCGTTTTCAAATAAGCCTTCAAATCATTCAGCGATTACTGCTGCAGAAATTGAAGCGATGGGTGGTAAAGTTCCACAAACAATGAAGCATCAAACTAAATCGTCTAATATGATGGTGACGGATGATGAAATTGGAAATGGTGAATCAATATTTGATTTTTAATTAAAATTAAGTTAGGAGAACTAAAATATTATGATGAAAGTATTTATAATTTTAGGTGCATTGTGTACGATGATGTCTGTTGGTACGGGCGCATTTGGTGCACATGGACTTGAAGGAAAACTCTCTGATAAATATATGTCAGTATGGGAAAAAGCAGTGAATTATCAAATGTATCATGGTCTAGGATTAATTATGATTGGCATCATTAGTGGTACAACTTCTATTAATGTGAATTGGGCAGGATGGCTTCTGTTCTTTGGTATTGTTCTATTTAGTGGCTCATTATATATTCTTGCATTGACTCAAATTCGTATTTTAGGAGCTATTACACCAATAGGGGGCGTACTCTTTATTGTGGGATGGTTAATGTTAATTATTGCAACATTTAAATTTGCTGGATAATAATATTTTATATTTTGGTTAGTAAACTCACCTTTTTGGGTATGTTAAGTACCTGAGGTGAGTTTATTTTATGAATAATAAAAATCGAGAGATAGATAGAGGAGATTTAAAACAAAATCTCTCTGAAAAATTTGTTTGGGCGATTGCTTATGGCTCGTGTATCGGATGGGGAGCATTTATACTACCCGGTGATTGGATTAAACAATCAGGTCCGATTGCTTCATCTATTGGTATTGTCATTGGTGCTTTATTGATGATATTAATTGCTGTAAGTTATGGCGCATTAGTCGAACGTTTTCCTGTGTCAGGCGGTGCATTCGCGTTTAGTTATTTAAGTTTTGGAAGATATGTGAGTTTCTTTTCATCATGGTTCTTAACATTCGGTTATGTTTGTGTAGTAGCGTTAAATGCGACAGCATTTAGTTTATTAATTAAGTTTTTACTGCCAAACATTTTGAATAATGGAAGGTTATATACGATTGCTGGATGGGATGTTTACATAACAGAAATAGTTATTGCTACGGTATTATTATTAGTATTTATGTTTATTGCAATTCGTGGTGCAAATGTTTCTGGTACACTCCAATATTATTTTTGTATAGCAATGGTCATTGTTGTTGTGCTTATGTTTGTAGGTTCATTTTTCGGAAATAACTTTTCGTTAAGTAACTTACAACCTTTAGCAAGTAAAGAACTTGGATGGTTTAATTCCATTATTATGATTGTAGCTATTGCACCATGGGCTTATGTGGGATTTGATAATATTCCACAAACAGCAGAAGAGTTTAATTTCTCGCCAAATAAAACGTTCAAACTGATTGTATACAGTTTATTAGCAGCAGCTTTAACTTATGTCATTATGATTTTATACACAGGGTGGTTGGGTACGAATAATGCGAATTTTAACGGAAATTTATGGTTAACAGGCGCTGAAACACAAACTGCTTTTGGTTATATTGGCTTAGGAGTATTAGCGATTGCTATTATTATGGGGATTTTTACTGGATTAAACGGATTCTTAATGAGTTCAAGTCGATTACTATTCTCAATGGGGCGTGCTGGTATCATGCCTAAAGCGTTTAGTAAATTACATCCAAAATATAAAACACCATATGTAGCTATTATCTTTTTAGTAGCTATTACTTTAATTGCGCCATGGTTAGGACGTACCGCATTAACATGGATTGTTGATATGTCTTCAACAGGTGTATCTATTGCTTATTTTATTACTTGTTTATCTGCTGCTAAGCTATTTAGTTACAATAAACAAAGTAACACGTATGGTCCTATTTATAAGACCTTTGCTATTTTGGGTTCTATTGTTTCATTTATCTTTTTACTTTTATTATTAGTTCCAGGATCACCAGCTTCACTTTCAATGCCTTCATATATTGCATTGGGTAGTTGGTTAGTGATTGGTCTTATTTTCTTTGTAGTTCGATACCCTAAATTAAAAAATATGAATAATGACGAATTAAGTCGTCTGATTTTAAATCAATCAGAACGAGAAGTTAAAGAAATGATACAAGATAAAAAATAATATACGTAAACGCGAGAGATGAGGGTTAATTACCAACAATCTCTCGCGTTTTATTGTTATATACGTTTACGTCGTCGAGCGAAACCAGAAACGATGATTTTTGAAATTTGGTCTGCAAATAATAATCCTAATGCAATCGCACCAGCGATAAGTGTGACTTCGAGCATTGTGTTGATTGCTTTACCAAATTGTAATAAGACTAGATTTTTAGTTGCATCAAAAGCAAGTCCACCAGGAACTAATGGAATAATACCAGTAACCATGAAAATGATTGCAGGTTCACGTTTTTTACGAGCCATGTAATGACTGATTAAACCCAATGTAAAGCTACCGAAAAAACTTGAATAAATCGTATGTATATTCAAACCTTGGTAGAATAAAATATATACCATCCATCCACAAGCTCCAACAAAACCACACGATAAATACAGCTTTCTAGGAGCGTCAAAGATTACACAGAAAAAGAGAGAAGCTGTATAACTAAATATAAAATTAAATAACCAAAACATTTATGCGTACTCCTAAACTAATATTAATATCGAACCTACACCGGCACCTATACCAAATGCGGTTACAAGTGCTTCTAAAGACTTAGTGGTAAACATCATCATATGACCACCAAATAAATCTTGTATAGCATTCGTAATCAGTACTCCAGGTACAATAGGCATGACTGCAGCAATAATAATAGTAGCTAAATCACCACTTGGCGCTAACCAATGACCGAATACTGCAATAATACCAATAACTAAGGATCCGACGAATTCTGGAATAAATTGTGCGTGTAATCGGCGATCTAGAATTTCAACAACCAGATATCCAATACTACCTGCAAGTAGAGCAGTAATAACATCGATAAATTGGCCACCTTGCAAATATAGGAAACTAATTGCAATAATGGCAGCAGCAATCCCTTTAAATGTTAAGCTACTATCTCGTTTTGCAATATATATTTTTTCTAATCGCTCTTTTGCATCTTCTAAAGAGATATCCCCTTTTGTGATTAATCGTGATATTTCATTTGCTTGTGAAATTTTAATGAGATTAGTATCACGGGAATTAATTCTAAATATTCGGGGGTAAGATTCGTTATGTAAAGTAAATTGAATGACTGTATTTGTAACGAAGCTATTGCTTTCAGGATATCCTAGTTTTCGGGCAATACGTGTCATCGTATCTTCTACACGTGTTCCTTCCGCGCCAGATTCAAGTAATATACGTCCAGCCATCATGACGACGTCTTTGATTAAAGTTTCATCTATATGTTCTTGTTTATTTGTATTTTCCATTTCATCACCATTCGTTAAGATGTAATCATTATTATAGTAGAAGTACATGAAAATAACTACCTTACATTATAAAACTTAACAATCATAATATGATTACCATTATACCTCAATAGTAGGTAAATATATTTTAATGAAAATAAAATTTAATGTTAAAAAACAATTAATTTATAACAATAATGTTTCAGAACATTACAATTCGGTTAAATAATAATAGTTAACAAGTCAAAATTGTGCTGGGTAGCGACAGCACTTTTGTGATTTGTTAATGTTCAGAGTAGTAATGAAGTTCTCCCAAACCATACTACTTGAAGTACACTTTGTAAAAAGTGTACTTTATCTCGGAAACTAATTGTTTTATATAAATATATTAATTTATTGAAAAATGGAGCAAAGACTGGCGTTTACTATGCTAATCTTTGCTCCATTTATATATTAAATTGCAAAAAATTGATCGAAATGATCAGTAGTTAAAATATGGCCGATATAGAAACTACCAAAGTCGCCATAGCGAGCAGTCGTTTCATCAAAACGCATTTCATAAACAATTTTCTTGAATTGTAGAACATCATCTGAGAATAATGTGACGCCCCATTCAAAATCATCAAAACCTACTGAACCAGTAATAAATTGTTTAATTTTACCAGCGAATTTGCGTCCAATCATACCATGGTTATACATTAGTTTTTTACGATCTTCCATTGGTAACATATACCAGTTATATGTTTCATTACGACGTTTATCCATTGGATAGAAACAAATATATTCTGTTCTAGGCAATTCTGGATATAATCTTGCTTTAATATGTGGATTTTCATAAGGATCTTCGTCTGATTTACCGGCTAAATAGTTACCTAACTCAATCACAGATACATATGAATAAGTTTGAATGAAGAAATCAGCAATTCTTAATTTATTTAATTCATTTTCAATTTCATTCAATTCTTTCATTTCTGGACGTAAATACCATAATAAAATATCTGCTTTTTGACCTGTAATATTATATAAAGCATAATCTCCAGCTTGTTTTTCTCTGGCAGTGGCTTTATTTTTGATAAATACTTTAAATTCATTAATCATTGCTTCGCGCTCATCTTCTGGCACCAATCTAAACGTTGCCCAATCGACAGCGTAAAATAAATGAAGGCTATACCAACCATCTAATGTTTCAGCTGCTTCACTCATATCTATCGCTCCTTTAACTATATTTTCTATCAATACAGATTAAATTTTATCATAAAGAGAATTGTCACACATACTTAAAAGATTACAAATTAATGAAATAGAAATATTAAAAGAAATAAAGTATAATTAAGGTGAAAATACTATTATTTAAAAAATTTGAGGAGGGCATTATGTCTAGTTTATTAGATGTATTACAAGAAAAACTTTCAGGAAAAAACGTTAGAATTGTATTACCGGAAGGTGAAGATGAACGAGTATTAACAGCAGCTACAAAGTTACAAGCAACTGACTATGTTACACCTTTAGTATTAGGTAATGAAGAAAAAGTAAATACTTTAGCTCAAGATAAAGGATTAGATATCTCTAATATTCAAATTATCGATCCTTCTAAAAGTGATTTGAAACCTGAATTAGTCAAATCTTTCGTAGAACGTCGTAAAGGTAAAGCTACTGAAGAACAAGCTCAAGAATTATTAAACAATGTTAACTATTTTGGAACAATGTTAGTATACGCTGGTCATGCTGATGGATTAGTAAGTGGTGCTGCACATTCAACTGGAGATACTGTCCGTCCTGCCTTACAAATTATTAAAACAAAACCTAGCGTATCTAGAACATCTGGTATCTTCTTTATGATTAAAGAAGATAAACAATATATATTTGGTGATTGTGCTATCAATCCAACATTAGAATCTTCTGATTTAGCAGAAATTGCCGTAGAAAGTGCAAAATCAGCAAAAAGTTTTGGTATGGATCCACGTGTTGCTATGTTAAGTTTCTCAACTAAAGGTTCAGCTAAATCAGATGATGTAGAAAAAGTCGCTAACGCAGTAAAATTAGCACAAGAAAAAGTGGAATCTGAAGGTTTAGATAATGTAGTGGTTGATGGAGAATTTCAATTTGATGCTGCGATTGTACCTGCAGTTGCAGAGAAAAAAGCACCTGGAGCAAAAATTCAAGGTGACGCAAATGTATTTGTATTCCCAAGTTTAGAAGCAGGTAATATTGGCTACAAAATTGCACAACGTTTAGGTGGATTTGAAGCGATTGGTCCAGTTTTACAAGGTCTTAATTCACCTGTAAATGATTTATCTCGTGGTTGTTCTACTGAAGACGTTTATAACTTATCAATTATTACTGCTGCTCAAACATTACAATAATGGATTTAGCGAGTAAGTATTTTAATGACATTCATTGGCGCTATATAGACCATTCTTCAGGTTTAGCGCCAATGCAGTCATTTGCATTTGATGACACGTTTTCAGAAAGTGTAGGAAAAGATATATCTTGTAACGTTGTAAGAACATGGATTCACCAACACACTGTCATTTTAGGTATACATGATTCACGTTTGCCATTTTTAAAAGACGGTATTCAATACTTAACTGACGAGATCGGTTATAATGCAATCGTTAGAAATTCTGGTGGTCTTGGGGTTGTATTAGACCAAGGTGTTTTAAATATTTCGCTTATTTTTAAAGGACAAACTGAGACAACCATTGATGAAGCATTCACAGTTATGTATTTACTTATTTGTAAAATGTTCGAAAATGAAAATGTAGATATAGATACTAAAGAAATAGAGCATTCATATTGTCCTGGAAGATTTGATTTAAGTATTGATGGGAAAAAATTTGCTGGTATTTCACAACGACGGGTACGTGGAGGTATTGCAGTTCAAATTTATTTATGTGTTGAAGGTTCTGGTGAAGAAAGAGCTGAAATGATGCATGAATTTTATAAACGTGCCTTGAAAGGTGAAGTTACGAAATTTAAATATCCGGATATTAAACCAGAATGTATGGCATCTTTGGAAACATTACTTCATCGGGACATTAAAGTTCAAGATGTGATGTTCCAATTACTTTATGCGATTAAAGACTTAGGTGGCCAGCTAAATATGGATCCAATTACAGAGGATGAGTGGCAACGTTATGAAGGATATTTCGATAAAATGATTGAACGTAATGAGAAAATGAATCGTTCCTTAGATTAAAATAAGATAAAAGGGAGTAAGAAAAATTCTAAGTGAATTTTAGCTTACTCCCTTTTTAGCATGCAATCATACAACTAAAGTATATATTTACCTTCAAAAATATAAAAATTGCTACATTCTTATTATTTTTTATAGTAATATAGATGAGGTGGATTCATTTAAGAACGATAATTTAACCATAATTATGTTGATTATAACATTTTTTAGGATATAAATATTTCAAAGTTTTGAACTATTTTTGACAAAGTTTTATACTATTTATTGATGTATTAACACAAATGCAAGATTTGAAGTAAATGAGTATAAACATATGTGTGACATGACATGTACAAATGTATAAATATGTTCAATTTTAAAACAACATTAATGAATGTTGAAATCATTTTAGAAAGAATATTAAAGGTGAGAGATCATGGTACGACGTGGCTATGGAGAATCTAACGGAAAAATTATATTGATTGGTGAGCATGCTGTAACTTTTGGCCAGCCAGCAATCGCCATTCCATTTACTTCAGGAAAAGTAAAAGTGCTTATTGAAAGCTTAGAAAAAGGTAATTATTCAGCAATTCAGAGTGATGTTTATGATGGTCCTTTATACGATGCACCTGATCATTTGAAATCACTTATTACACACTTCGTAGAAAGCAAACATGTTGAAGAACCATTGTTGATTAAAATTCAAGCTAATTTACCACCTTCTCGAGGTTTAGGTTCGAGTGCAGCAGTAGCAGTAGCTTTTATAAGAGCAAGTTATGATTATTTAGAATTGCCGCTATCTGATAAAGAATTACTAGAAAATGCAGACTGGGCTGAACGCATTGCTCATGGTAAACCAAGTGGTATTGATACAAAAACGATTGTAACGAATCAACCCGTTTGGTATCAAAAAGGAGAAGTTGAAATTTTAAAGTCTCTTGATTTAGATGGCTATATGGTTGTTATTGATACAGGAGTTAAAGGCTCTACAAAACAAGCAGTTGAAGATGTACATCGTTTATGTGATAACGATGAGTCATATATGAATGTCATTGAACATATTGGCTCTCTTGTTTATTTAGCTAGTGATGCAATTAACCATCATAGCTTTGATCAACTTGCTAATATATTTAATCAATGTCAAGACGATTTAAGAACATTGACAGTCAGTCACGATAAAATCGAAACTTTACTCGAAATTGGAAGACAACATGGTGCAGTAGCTGGTAAATTAACTGGTGGTGGACGAGGTGGTAGCATGTTAATTCTAACTAAAGAAGAAGTGACTGCTAAAACTATTGTTGCAGCAGCCGAAAAAGCTGGAGCGCAACATACTTGGATTGAAAAGTTAGGAGGATAAATCTTTGAAAAAAAGTGGTAAAGCACGCGCCCATACGAATATTGCTCTAATAAAATATTGGGGAAAAGCAGATGAAAATCTAATTATTCCTATGAATAATAGTTTATCAGTGACATTAGAGCGTTTCTATACAGAAACACGTGTAACGTTTGATGATTCATTAACAGAAGATCAACTTATTTTAAATAAAGAAGCTGTTAATGCTAAAGAAAGTGCTAAAATTCAACGTTATATGGATATGATTCGAAAAGAAGCTGATATTTCAACGTATGCACTAATAGAAAGTGATAATTTTGTGCCTACTGCTGCTGGTTTAGCTTCTTCAGCTAGTGCATATGCAGCTTTAGCTGGTGCTTGCAATGAAGCGCTTGATTTAAACCTATCAGATAAAGATTTATCTCGCCTTGCTCGTCGTGGTTCTGGATCAGCATCAAGAAGTATTTATGGTGGTTTTGCTGAATGGGAAAAAGGTTATGATGATAAAACGTCTTACGCCCATCAAATTGAGTCAGATGGCTTCGAGAATGACTTAGCTATGATTTTTGTAGTTATTAACAATAAATTAAAGAAAGTATCAAGTCGTTCAGGTATGTCTTTAACTCGTGATACCTCACGTTTTTATCAATACTGGTTAGATCATGTAGAGGAAGATTTAAAAGTCACAAAACAAGCGATTGCCCAAAAAGATTTTAAACGAATGGGTGAAGTGATTGAGGCAAACGGTTTGAGAATGCACGCAACAAATTTAGGTGCACAGCCACCATTTACATATCTTGTGCCAGAAAGCTACGAAGCTATGAGAATTGTACATGAATGTAGAGAAGCAGGATTACCTTGTTATTTTACTATGGATGCAGGACCAAATGTAAAAGTTCTAATAGAAAAGAAACATCAACAAGCGATTGTGAATCAATTTTTAGAAGTATTTAATAAAGATCAAATTATAACAAGTGATATTACACACGCAGGAGTCGAAATAATTAAGTAGGGAAGAGATATAATGATTCAGGCAAAAGCGCCAGGAAAACTTTATATAGCGGGCGAATATGCTGTAACCGAACCTGGATATAAATCAGTGTTAATTGCAGTAGATCGTTTTGTCACGGCTGCTATTGAAGCTTCAAATGAAATCACAGGTACGATTCATTCTAAAACATTACACTATAAACCTGTCACATTTAATCGTAATGAAGATAAAATAGAAATATCAGATGTACATGCAGCCAATCAACTCAAATATGTAGTTACTGCTATTGAAGTGTTTGAGCAGTATGCGAAAAGTTGTAATATAAAATTAAAACATTTTCATCTTACTATTGATAGTAATCTTGCAGATGCATCAGGACAAAAGTATGGTTTAGGTTCTAGTGCTGCAGTTTTAGTATCTGTGATTAAGGTTCTAAATGAATTTTATGAAATGGAGTTATCCAATCTTTATATTTATAAGCTTGCGGTTATTTCAAATATGAGATTACAAAGTTTAAGTTCATGCGGAGATATTGCTGTTAGTGTTTATAGTGGATGGCTTGCCTATAGTACGTTTGATCACGAATGGGTAAAACAACAAATGAAAGAAACATCTGTAGATGAAGTATTAGAAAAAAACTGGCCAGGTCTTCATATAGAACCTTTACAAGCGCCTGAAAATATGGAAGTTCTCATAGGATGGACCGGTTCTCCTGCTTCGTCACCTCACTTAGTAAGCGAAGTCAAGCGTTTAAAATCTGACCCTATTTTTTATGGTAAGTTTCTTGATCAATCAAATACGTGTGTGGAAAATTTAATCTATGCTTTTAAAACGAATAATATAAAAGGTGTACAAAAAATGATTCGTCAAAATCGTAGTATTATTCAGCAAATGGATAAAGAGGCTACGGTTGATATTGAAACAAAAAAATTAAAATTATTATGTGATATTGGTGAACGTTTTGGTGGTGCAGCAAAAACTTCTGGAGCTGGTGGAGGAGATTGTGGCATTACAATTATCGATAATAGAGTTGATAAGCACTCTATTTATGAAGTATGGGAAAAAAAGGGAATTAAACCTTTGAAATTTAAAATATATCACGGACAATAAGACTACTATTATGATGAAGCGAGACATTTTATTAAGAAAATATATGTCTTGCTTTTTATTTATAGCAAATCTTTTTTAGTGCTTGAATTTTTAATTAAAAAGAGTAAAATAATTAGAGTTGTAATAAATGAATGGAAGTAAATATAAGAGAAAATAATGTAAAGGTGGGTAGCGAAGTGAAGAATAAATTTTTGATTTGTGACGAATGTCAGGCAGTTAACTTAAAATCATTAAAGAAAAAATTAGAAAAATTAGATCCTGATGCTGAAATTGAAATAGGCTGTCAGTCATACTGTGGTCCAGGTCGTCGTAAGACATTTGCTTTTGTTAATAATCGCCCACTTGCTGCATTGACTGAAGATGAACTTATGGAAAAAGTGACTGCACAATTAAAAAAACCACGTGATCCTGAAGAAGAAGAACGTTTGAGAAAACGTAATGAAGAACGTAAGCGTCGTAAAGAAGAACAAGATAGAAAATTAAAAGAAAAATTAGCAAAGCGTAAAGCAAGTAAATAATATATATCGATGATAAAGAAGCTCGTAAACTCATTAAAAATTGGGTTTACGAGCTTTTTTTAATTAAATATTAAATAAGTCATTAAATGATTCAGCTATTGTTGGATGAGTATAAATATTATCGCGTAATACTTGATAAGGAATATGTTGATCGATAGCAAGTTTAATTAAATTAATAATTTCTTCAGAACCTTTACCATATAAAGTAGCACCTAATATTTCATTATTATCTTTATTGATTACAACTTTGAAAAGACCGCGACCATCGTTATTAATTTTGTGTTTTGGTAAAGTATTAATAAATAAAGTGTTTTCAACGTAATTATAATTTAATTTTTGTGCTTCTAAAGCGGTCATACCAACACGAGAAAGCGGTGGATCGATAAATACTGTATAAGGGATAGTACCACGATTTTCAGTGTGTCGTGAACGGTCACCGAATAATTCAGATTTCAAAATTCTAAAGTCATCTAAAGAAATATAAGTGAATTGTAATCCACCTTTTACATCTCCAGCAGCATAAATATGTGATACAGAGGTTTGTAGATGGTTGTTTACTTTTATTTCTCCGTGAGTGCCTAACTCAATATCTGTATTGTCTAAAGCTAAATCTGTATTTGGTACACGTCCTGTAGCAAGTAAGATTGCATCACCAGTAAAGTTTCCTTGTGAGGTTTCAACTGTTGTCAAATCACCTTCATTTTTTAATGCTTTTGTTTCAACATTAGTAATTAAACGTACGCCTTTATCTTTAAAATCATTAATCATGTGTGTGACTATTTCTTGATCTTCTCTGGCCATAAATTGTTTATTATATTCTAGTACAGTTACGTTTGTACCAAAGCTTTGAAACATTGAGGCAAATTCTAATGCAATATATCCTCCACCAATAATCACTAATTCTTTAGGTTGATAAGAAATATTTAATAGTCCTTTTGAATCATATACATTTTGTGCTGAGTCTATACCTTCAATATTTGGAATATTAGATTTTGCACCTGTATTAATTAAAATTTTATCTGCTGTCAGTGTTTGAACTAACTTACCATTTTCATCAATTAATTCTACTTCTGTATTAGATTTAAATTGTGCTTTAAAGTTTAACAAGGTAATATTTTCATCATTTTCTAAGTTTAAATAGTTTTTTTGATTTAATGCTTTGACTACTTCTTTTTTTCTTGAAAAGGCAGTTGAAAAATCGACATGTTTAATACCATCATTAACAAGCACTTTAGATGGAATACAGCCATGGTTTATGCATGTACCGCCATAGCTTTCTGTAAACTGTTCAATTAAAGCAACCTGTTGTCCTTGTGATGATGCATATTTGGCAAGTGTTTTTCCGGCTTTACCAAAACCAATAACGATTAAATTATAATGTGTCATATGTTGTATCCTCCTGAAGTGTATCATTAATTACATCATTAATTGTGAGGGTATCATAAAAATTTAAAATAACACGATGTTCCTTTTGATTATAGTGTGACATGGTCTTTGCTATGTTTCTTGATATTTCACAATCGCTCTGCTCATGACCTGTGAAAATACGCTGTTGGCTATCTTTTTCAAGCACAAATATACGATATAGTACTGATAGTTTAATGCTAGCAGTTGAATGATTTGCACTATATCCACCATTTTTACCACGGGAAGTATTAATAAACTGGTATTGATTTAAAACAGTAGTCACTCTACGTAATTGAACTGGATTGAGGCAAGTTAATTTTGCTAAAGATTGACTACTGAATTGTTGGTTGTCGTGCTTTACTAAAAAACTAAGTACGTGAACGGCAATGTTAAATTCTAAATTCAAATGATGCACCTCCTAAATGTAACTTTATTAGTTACATTTAAATATAAAATAAAACATATGTCAAATTTAATGTTTTAAACACTACTGAATGAATTTATCATTACTAATCGGGTAAACTATAAATAGAAACTACATTTTTAAGGAGTGGTGAATATCATGGCAGAATTTGTACAATTAGGAAAATCTGATGTTCATGTATTTCCAGTTGCATTAGGTGCAAATGCAGTCGGAGGACATAATTTATATCCCAATTTAGATGAAGAGCAAGGAAAAGATGTCGTTAGAAAAGCTATTGATAATGGTATTACTTTAATTGATACTGCGTTTATTTATGGACCTAAACGCTCAGAAGAACTTGTAGGAGAAGTTGTAAAGGAATATCCTCGTGAAAAAGTTCAAATTGCAACTAAAGGATCACATGTTATTAAAGATAATGGCGATGTTGTTCAAAATAACCAACCTGATTATTTAAAACAACAAGTTGAAGAGAGCTTAGAACGCTTGCAAGTGGATTATATTGACTTGTATTACATTCATTTTCCTGATGAGTATACACCAAAAGATGAAGCTGTGGCAGCATTACAAGAACTTAAAAAAGAAGGAAAAATTAAAGCAATAGGTGTTTCAAACTTTACGTTAGATCAACTTAAAGAGGCGAATAAAGACGGATATGTGGATGTTGTTCAATTAGAATATAATTTACTACATCGTGAAAATGAAGAAGTAATGAAATACGCAGCTGAAAATGATATTACTTTTGTACCATATTTCCCATTAGCTTCTGGCATTTTAGCTGGTAAGTATGAAGAAAATCAAACTTTCGATGATCATCGTGCAACTCGTCGTGATTTCCAACCAGAAGTGTTCAATGATAACGTACGTCGAGTAAAAGAATTATCAAGTATTGCTGAAACTCATAATACAAGTATTGCTAATATTGTATTAGCATTCTACTTAACACGTCCATCACTTGATGTTGTTATTCCTGGTGCGAAACGTGCTGATCAAGTTGTAGAAAACATTGAAGCAGCAAATATTGAACTGACTGAAGAAGAAATTAAGAAAATAGATGATTTATTCCCAGTTGAATAAAGTACGTTAAATAAAAGTAATAATGGCTCCTACACCGTTTATATAGGTGTAGGAGTTTTTATTATAAATAAAAGTAAAAAGATGGGGTACATAATAAGTAAATAGAAAAAACACATTAATAATATAAATTAAAAAAGAGGTAAGATACATGATTACTGTATTATTTGGTGGAAGTCGTCCACAAGGAAATACTGCTCAATTAACACAATATGCTCTAGAAGGAAAACAATATAATTGGATTGATTTAACACAATATCATTTTAAACCTGTAAGAGATTATAGACATGAATCAAAGCAAATTGAGTCATACATAGATGATTATCAATTGATTATTGACCAAGTGCTTGAAAGTGATACAGTTATTTTTGCATCACCTGTGTATTGGTATAGTGTGTCAGCATCTGTAAAAGCATTTATCGATCATTGGTCAGAATCATTAATCGATCCTAAATATCAGGATTTTAAAACTAAAATGTCTAACATTGATTTTAGATTAATCTTAGTTGGGGGAGATTGTCCGAAAGTAAAAGCGAAACCTTGCATTAAACAGTTAGAATATAGTTTAGATTTTCTCGGAGCAAACCTAAATGGTTATATTATTGGTACAGCAGAAAGACCTGGAGATGTTATGAAAGATGTATATGCTCTAGAAAGAGCACAGGAATGGAATGCAGTACTGTCTTAATAAGATGCATCTTAAAGTTGAGTGAAAGCGTTTATTAATATACTATGATATAATTTTGTTATTAAATTACAATAAAATGTCAGGAGAATGAAGCATGTATACAGTTAGAAAAGCGACAACTAATGACGTTATAGCAATAAGAGATGTAGCTACAAAAGCTTGGTATAATACGTATTTAAATATTTATGCAGTATCAACAATTAATGAATTATTAGCAGCTTCGTATAATGAACACCATTTAAAAAAGCGATTAGAAGATCAACTTTTTTTAGTTGTTGAAGAAAATAATGAAATTGTAGGATTTGCTAACTTTATCTATGGTAAAGAATTATACTTAGCCGCACATTATGTTCACCCAGGTGTACAACATAAAGGTTATGGAACAAGTTTACTTGAAGAAGGATTACATGAATTTGAAAATGAATATGATACGGTCTTTTTAGAAGTTGATAATAAGAACAAAGAAGCTATTCATTATTATCAACATCATGGTTTTGAAATAGTTCGTTCATATCAACCAGAAATGTATGGTGAACAATTAGATTTAGCATTAATGAAGAAAGTATTATAAGAATTAATCAACTTAAATTCATATTACTACTGATGAAAGCAAGTATGAAAGAGGAGGATGAACTTGACACAATCATCTTATGTAACTAAAAAATTAGCTGAAGAAAAAGTATTTAAAGATCCAATTCATAAGTATGTTCATGTTAAAGATCAACTAATATGGGATTTAATTAAAACTAAAGAATTTCAGCGCTTGCGTCGTATTAAGCAATTAGGTACATTATACCTTGCCTTTCATACTGCAGAACACAGTCGTTTTGGACACTCTTTAGGAGTCTATGAAATTGTAAGACGTATGATTGATGAATCATTTGTTGGGCGTGAAGCATGGAATAATAAAGATCGCCCCCTTGCTTTATGTGCAGCTTTATTACATGATTTGGGTCATGGGCCGTTTTCACATAGTTTTGAGAAGATATTTAATACGGATCACGAAGCGTTTACCCAAGAAATTATTACTGGAAACACTGAGGTTAACGAAGTATTAAGTAGAGTGTCTGAGACCTTTCCTCAGGAAGTAGCCGATGTTATTAATAAAACGCATAAAAATAAATTAGTCATTTCCATGATTTCATCTCAAATTGATGCTGATCGTATGGACTATTTGCAACGTGATGCTTATTTCACAGGTGTATCATATGGTACATTTGATATGGAGCGTATACTTCGATTAATGAGACCATCAAAAGATGAAGTACTTATTAAAGAAAGTGGTATGCATGCTGTAGAAAATTTTATTATGAGTCGTTACCAAATGTATTGGCAAATCTATTTTCATCCCGTAAGTCGTGGTGGAGAAGTACTATTAAATAATTGTCTTAAGCGAGTCAAACAGCTTTATAAAGAAGATTATCAATTTAAAATGTATCCAAAAGAATTTATTCCATTTTTTGAAGGCACAATTACAATTGATCAGTATGTAGAATTAGATGAAGTAACTGTATTATTTTATTTGAAGAAATGGATACATGAAGAAGATGAGATCTTAAGTGATTTAGCGCGTCGATTTATTAATCGTGATCTCTTTAAGTATATTCCATTTGATGGTTCGATTATTACAATTACTGAATTACAGGATTTATTTATTGAAGGTGGCATTGATCCGGAATATTATTTTGTTAGTGAAGCTTTTTCGGATTTACCATATGATTATGATCGACCTGGTTCTAATCGACAACCTATCCATTTGTTAAGACGAAATGGTAGTATTAAAGAAATTAGTAGCCAATCGTTAGTCATTTCAAGTATTACTGGGATTAATCGAGAAGACTATAAACTATACTATCCTAAAGAAATGATTCTTAATATTAAAGATCCAGAAGTGAAAGGTTCAATTATTAATTTATTGAATGAATTAAATTAAATATTTGTTGATAATATACGCTATGATTTAATAGCAAGTGTGAAAAGGTAAAGAAGTATTGGAGGAATCATCGTGGCAGAAAATAAAGGGTTTAAATTTAATATTATAAAAAATGATCCTCTAGATGGTCATAAAGGTACAAATATAGGAGCAATTAGTTTAGATAATATTGCACCTGTATTTATCGATGTTGCAAATAAAGAAGCATTTCTTGATATCGGCGGTATGCATGCACGTGCGGAAGTAGAAAAAGGCGTAAAGTGGATTACTGATAAAGAATCAGTGGAAGGTCCAGAAGCTAAGGAATATTGGTTATGTTGGGTGACTACTGAACGTGGTGAAAATGGTCCTTATTACGCGGGCGTCACTGCATGTTATTTACTTGTAAATAAAAGTATTCGTCGAGGTTATAAGAGTATGCCAGAACATGTCAATATGATGGATAAGTCTATGAAACATCAAGTTATTATTGATCAAATTGGTGAAGAAAATAAAAAGATATTAAAAGATTTTTTAATATCCCATAATGAAACGATGTGGAATAACTCAAACGAAGCGTTATTCAAGGCATTTGATTAGAAAAAACTCGAGACACTCAGTAGTGCATATTAAATGACTGAGTATCTCGAGTTTTATTTTTCTAATGTATCTCCAACATTATAAAAATGATAAACTGATTTCATTACATTATGATAAATCTGTTGAAAAGATTGTTCAGTTTGTTTACTAATAACTCTTAAATCTTCATATTAAAATTTCTGCTTAAATTAGAAGATTTAGGCTTTAATCATATATCATTAATGGTAGATCACATTGAAGATGTACTCGAAGATGCCAAGCGTGCAGGGGCTGAGCCTTTGTCTGAAACACATGATAATTCAACTTATGAAGATACTAAAGGCAGTAAAAGCGTTTATATCAAAGCGCCTTTTAATGTATTGATTGAATTGCAAGCGATCCCTAATGGGTATTATTATCGAGAAGATAGTGAGGCAAAAGTATTTATTCCTGGGAAATAAGGTACACCTAATCAAATTTAGTTATTAAGAAATGTATAAAAATGTTATTTAATGATATAATTATTTAAAAGATTATAGCTAATTTATGGAGTAAAGAGGACAACAAATGAAAAATATCTTATTATTTGTAGCATCAATCGGTTTCGGCATCATTTTCTTCTATAAATATAGAACACTTTTAGAAAAGTATCATTATGATATTGTTGAACTTGAATCAGAAACGGACATATTAGAAAGAAAAAAGTAATACTATGATACTAATGGTGACATTCAAAAAATAATAACTTGAAAAAAATCGAGTCTGAGACTTAAAACATAAGCGTCTTAGGCTCTTTTTCATTATATAGAAGTAGATAATTAAATTAAAAACATAGGATATCAAGATTTTTTAATTGTGTTGAGGCAAGGACTTAAATGGGACAATGAACACAACATGACTTTTGTTTTACTCTCTTTTTTATGATAACTATTTAACTAATGTTGATAGAATTTTGTTAACTTCAAGCACTATAGGATTTATGCTATAATGTGGTGTAATATTTTAAAGATTAAGGTGAGTCACACGTTGGATAAGAATATACACATTCAAACGAAACAAGTCTTAAAACAAAATGGAGAAAAACAAACATTTGAGTTTTCTTCTCAAGGATCATGGCAACAAAAACATGCCGATTATATTCGATATCAAGAACAAATTGAAAGTGCAGTTGTTAATGTAACAATTAAAATTGAAGACAATGGCGTGAAGTTGATACGTAAAGGTGATATCAATATGAACTTACACTTCGTTGAAGGTAAGGACACTACAACACTTTATACTATACCAGCAGGACGCATTCCATTAATAGTAAGAACTAAGAGTATTTTACATTTTGTAAATGAAAATGGTGGGAAATTAAAAATACAATACGAATTACATCAAAATGACGAAAAAATGGGCTCATATCAATATGAAATTAAGTATAAGGAGATAGGCGAATGAATATTATTGAAAAAGTAAAGAAAACTTTAATACAAGAAATTGAAGCAAGTATAAAAAAAGCAAATCTAGCAGAAGATATTCCTGAAATTAAAGTTGAAATCCCTAAAGATACTAAAAATGGAGACTATTCTACTAATATTGCAATGGTCTTAACTAAAATTGCTAAACGTAATCCACGCGATATTGCTCAAGCTATTGTAGACAATTTAGATACAAGTAAAGCAAATGTAAAACAAGTAGATATCGCTGGGCCAGGATTTATCAACTTTTATTTAGATAATCAATATTTAACAGCTGTCATCTCAGAAGCAATTCAAAAAGGTGATAAATTTGGTTATGCAGAAGAACCAAAAAACAAAAAAATATTATTAGAATATGTATCAGCAAATCCAACTGGTGACTTACATATTGGACATGCTCGAAATGCTGCTGTAGGTGATTCACTAGCAAATATTTTAATTGCAGCAGGTTACGATGTAACACGTGAATATTATATTAATGATGCTGGTAATCAAATTACAAATTTAGCACGTTCAATTGAAACACGTTTCTTTGAGGCATTAGGGGATACAAGCCATGAAATGCCAGCAGATGGCTATAATGGTAAAGACATTGTCGAAATTGGTAAAGACTTAGCCAAAAAACATCCGGAAATGAAAGATTACTCTGATGAAGAACGCTTAAAAACATTTAGACAACTGGGTGTTGATTATGAAATGGATAAATTGAAAAAAGATTTATCAGATTTCAATGTTCATTTTGATAATTGGTTTAGTGAAACATCACTATACGAAAATGGTGCGATTGATAATACATTAGAAAAAATGCATGAGTTAGGCTATACGTATGAAGCAGATGGTGCCACTTGGTTACGTACGTCAGACTTTAAGGATGATAAAGATAGAGTACTAATCAAAAAAGATGGTAACTATACGTACTTTACACCTGATACAGCGTATCATTACAATAAAATTAATCGTGGCAATGATATTTTAATTGATTTAATGGGTGCAGATCATCATGGTTATATTAATCGTTTAAAAGCAAGTTTAGAAACATTTGGTGTAGATAGCGATCGTTTAGAAATTCAAATTATGCAAATGGTTCGTTTAATGCAAAATGGCGAAGAAGTTAAAATGAGTAAACGTACAGGTAATGCAATTACGTTACGTGAAATTATGGATGAAGTAGGCATTGATGCGGCGCGCTATTTCTTAACAATGCGTAGTCCTGATTCGCACTTTGATTTTGATTTGGAACTTGCAAAAGAGCAATCTCAAGATAATCCAATTTATTATGCACAATATGCACATGCACGTATTTGTTCGATTTTAAAACAAGCTAAAGAAAAAGGGATTGAAATAGACAAAAACGCTGATTTTAGTACCATTACAAATGAAAAAGCGATTGATTTATTGAAGAAAGTAGCAGAGTTTGAGCCTACAATTGAGAGTGCTGCTGAAAGTCGTGCACCACATCGATTAACTAATTATATTCAAGACCTAGCTTCAGCATTCCATAAATTCTATAACGCTGAAAAGGTATTATCTGATGATATTGAAAAAACAAAAGCACATGTTGCTCTTATTGAAGCTGTTAAAATTACATTACACAACGCATTAGCATTAGTGGGTGTATCAGCACCAGAATCAATGTAATATAAATACTTTTAAGTTAAAAGCACCTTTACGAATATTTATTTGTGAAGGTGTTTATTTTTTATAGAAAGGTAAAAAGATGTCAATGATGACTACAGAACAACTTTACAAAGCATTATTAAAACATATGGGGCCTCAAGGATGGTGGCCAGCAGATACACGTGAAGAGATGATATTAGGTGCTATATTAGTTCAAAATACAAACTGGAATAATGCTGTACTTTCTCTTAGACGGCTGAAAGAAGCAACCCATTTTGAACCGCAAAACATATTAAATCTGCCGATAGAAGAACTAAAAATATTAATCCGCTCTAGTGGTTTCTATAATAATAAATCAAAAGCAATTTCTACATTATTCAACTGGTTAAATCAATATCAGTTTGATTATTGCAAAATTAATGAAGTATATGGAGAACGTTTAAGAAATGAATTACTTAAACTACACGGTATTGGAAGTGAAACAGCAGATGTATTGCTAGTCTATATTTTTGAGAGAGTTGAATTTATTCCTGATCATTATACACGTCGGTTATATAAAAAACTCGGTTATGCCAATACTGAGAATTACGATAAATTAAAAAGAAATGTCGAATTACCTCCAAACTTTACAAATCAAGATGCAAATGAATTTCATGCTTTACTAGATAATTTTGGGAAAAATTATTTTAATGGTTCTATTGAACAAAGATATCATTTCTTAGATCAATATTTTACAAAAATGGATTGACCTTGACGTGACGTCATAGCTTAGTCTCTTTTATAGAGAGATGAAAAGAGTAGTGAAACAAATAGATTAAGAAAAAGGCAGGATGTCAGAATGGAAAATCAGGCATATTTTACACCCAATGACGTGAGTCAAATTACCGAAGTAACTAAACGCACACTTCATTATTACCATGAAATCGAGTTGCTTGTGCCCACTTATATTGCATCTAATGGTTATCGTTATTATTCTTCTAAGGACATCTCTAAATTACAGACCATTCAATTTCTAAGGGAACTGAATTTATCATTAGCAGATATTCAACTTTATTTTAGTAACAGTATAGAAGAGAAAAATATAATATTAGAAAATAATTATCAGCGTATTGTTGCACAAAGAGATCAATTAAACAAAATGATTCATTTTCTTAATCATCATCTCGTTAATCGTAGAAAAGAGGAGATTAATATGAGTAAATGGAATAATGATAATATACAGAATCAATATGAGAAAGAAGCTGAAATGAAATATAGTCATACTCCTTATTATCAAGCTTTTAAAGAGAATCAAAAACGATTGAATTCTACAGAAAAACAACAAAAAAATAAGAAAACAATGGAGAGGTTACATTCATTCTTTGATAAAATGAATGAATTATTTATTGCAAACTATAAAATAAATCATGTACAGGTTAAACAAGCAATTTCTGAACTAAAAGATATTCTTCAAACACAAGTACCTAACGTAGATGAACAATTTTTAGAATATATTGCCTCGATTTATGAGAATGATGAGCGATTTGCTAAAACAATTAATAACAAACGACACGATAATTTAAATCAGTATATTGCTGATGCGGTTCGGAATGATATTTAATAAAAGATGTTTTTAAGTTCTATAATATGTGATGATATATATATAATATATCTGATGAATAAAAGGAGCTTAAACATGATAGAAGCGTTCAAATTATTTTGGCAAAATTATTTTAATATAAAAAGTCGAACTAGAAGACGCCATTATTGGTTTGCTATTTTAGCTAATTGTATTATTTTAGTGATTATTAGTTTACTTTTTAATATCATTACTTTGGGGTTAAATGGAGGGCATACATTTTTTGATATTGTGTATGAAATCATTGATATCATTATTTTTATAGGAACGTTTACGATGACGGTACGTCGTTTACATGATACAGGGCACACAATGGTTCTACCTCTTATTATTTTAATTTTTACATCAATCAGAAAAATTTCAAGTATTGTAGATAGAACATACGGTATTTCAATTGATGGTTTTTTCAACGGAATGATTGCGCTTGAATTAGGAATTATGGTGGCAGCGATGTCTTTAGTCTTACTTATTATTCTTGTGATTACTTTTGCATTTACAATAAAAGATAGTGATGAGGGGACAAATAAGTATGGCCCAAATCCTAAAATAGCTACTGTATAGTATGAAAACAGGAAGGATACAGAATGTATTTTGAAATCTGTTTCCTTCTTTTTTTATTTTGAAATAGAATTAAATCATTAAGTTTAACCAATAATATAAAATTACACAATAAAAATTTATAGAATTAAATTAATGATATAAATAATTTGGTATGATAAATATATGAAATAAACAAAATTGTGAAAGGAAGGTATTGTTTATAAATGAACAATAAGAAGCTGTGGATTATTTTATTTACATTAGTATTAGTTTTAGCAGCATGTGGACAAAATCAATCGAGTGAAAAAGGACATCATTCTACGCATTCAACTGAGCAAAAAACAACGGATCACAATAATAATACTCATACATATCATCGTATTATATCTTTGATTCCAAGTAATACTGAAATATTATATAGACTTGGTCTTGGAAAAAATATTATAGGTGTATCAACAGTTGATGATTATCCAAAAAACGTGAAAAAAGGCAAGCAACAATTTGATGCAATGAACTTAAATAAGGAAGCACTCTTAAAAGCTAAACCTGATTTGATTTTAGCTCATGAATCTCAAAAATCATCTGCTAAAAAAACACTTGATAGTTTAGCTGATAGTGGTGTGAAGGTAGTATATGTTAAAGACGCTCAGTCTTTAAATCAAGTCTACAATTCATTTGAGCAAGTAGGTAAAGTAACGCATCGTGAAAAAGAGGCGAAACAGTTAGTCAAAGAAACAAAAGATAATGTTCAAAAAGTAATTGAATCAATTCCAGCACATCATAAAAAACAGAGTGTTTTTATAGAAGTGTCTTCAAAACCTGAAATATATACAGCAGGAAAAGAAACCTTTTTCAATGATATGATAGAAAAACTAGATACAAAAAATGTATTTTCAAATGTTAGTGGATGGAAAGCAGTAGATAAAGAAAGTATTATTAGAAAAAATCCTGATATTTTAATTTCAACTGAAGGTATTTCAAAAGAAGAATATTATGAAGTGATTAAAGAACGTGATGGTTTCTCTGAAGTCAACGCAGTAAAAAATGAACGTGTGGAAACAGTCAATGGTGACGAAATTTCACGACCAGGACCTCGTATTGATGAGGGTATGAAAGAATTACGTGATGCAATTTATAAACGTTAAAACGTTAAGATGAGAGACTTTTCAAAAGCCTACAACGATATTGACAATGTTGTAGGCTTTTTATACAACATATATTCTTGTAAGTTTAGCAAAGCAGAGAAAGAATCATTTTGTAATCTTATTTTAATTAGTAGTAAGGATATATTCATTGTAATATAAGAAATAAATAATAATTGAAATGTGAGTGGAAATGAAACGACATCTATATTTAACATTTTCAGTTTGGACACTTTGCTTATGTATTATAATAGCTATAAGTCTTTTTTGGGGTTTAGGGTCATTACATCAAGCATTTAATCAAATGATTTTTTTTAAGGTTAGAGTTCCTAGAACATTTGAGGCACTTATGGTAGGAGCCATATTAACGTTGACGGGTCAATTATTTCAAACGGTATTAAATAATCCTTTAGCAGATAGCTTTACACTTGGTTTAGCGAGTGGAGCGACTTTTGGATCAAGTTTAGCTATATTTTTAGGTGTATCTTTTCTATTTATTCCAATTTTTTCTATCATTTTTAGTATCACGACACTTTTACTTGTTGTTATAATGACAATCGTATTGTCTAGAAATTTTCCAATTAGAGTACTCATCATATCTGGACTTATGGTAGGCGCTTTTTTTAATGCATTAATATATATACTTACACTCATTAAACCAGAACGTACGAATCGTATGTTAGCCTATTATTTCGGAGGATTTGCGAATGCCGAAATGAATGAGCTCGTTTATATTACAATGGTTTCTTTGCCAATCATTATTGTGATATATAGTTTAGTTACACCAATTAAGCTCTTGCAATTAGGAGAAGCTAAAAGTAAGTCTCTAGGGTTAAATGTGCAATGGATAACATTTATTGTACTTTTGTTAACATCTATTATGACAGCTATAGCAGTAGCGTTTATAGGTGTTATAGGTTTTATTGGCATCATTGTACCTCAATTAATTAGACGATATTATTTTCAATATAGTCTTGCTATACAAATGACATTAAACATATTGATAGGTGCATTAACGATGCTATTCGCTGATGTTGTAGGGAAGATTGTTATTAATCCAGTGCAAATTCCAGCAAGTATTATTTTATCACTTGTTGGGATACCCATATTATTTTATATTTTAGTCACTCAATCTAATACAACACGTTAGTGAAGTGAACAAAAATTATTAAAATAAGAATAATTATAGTGATAAGAGGTAAATAAAAATGGACTTAAGCCAAATCAAAGCAGTTGTGTTCGATTTAGAAGGCACATTATTGGATAGAACTAAGTCTCGAGATAAATTTATAGAAGAACAATATGAACGTTTTCATGATTATTTTGTACATGTACAACTTGCTGACTTTAAACATAAATTTATAGAATTAGATGATGATGAAGATAACGATAAACCTTATGTATATAAGGAGATAATAAAACAATTTCACATCGATAGATTGAAATGGAAAGATTTATTTCATGATTTCGAAATGCATTTCTATCGATATGTATTTCCATACTACGATACATTATACACACTTGAAAAGTTGTCAGAGCATGATTATTTACTCGGTGTAATTGCAAACGGGAAATCAAAGATTAAACAATTTCGGATTTATTCATTAGGAATAGAACACGTGATTAATTATTTATCAACTTCTGAAACAGTAGGTTATCGCAAACCTCACCCACGTATTTTTGAAGATATGATTGATCAACTCGGCGTTTTACCAGAAGAAATTATGTATGTTGGAGATGATGCCTTAAATGATGTTGCTCCTGCACGTGCTATGGGAATGGTAAGCGTTTGGTATAAACAAGAAAATGCTGAATTAGAACCTTTAGAAGAAGAAGTAGATTATATCATTACAACAATAGAAGAGCTCTTAACGATTTTATCCATAAATAAACAAAAAAAAGGAGATAATTAAATGGAATTATTTACAAGAAAAGGTGGATTTACATTAAATTACAATACTATGGGACAAGGATACCCAGTAGTGCTTGTACATACTGCGTTTGAAAATGCTTCAATTTTTCAAAATTTAGCTCATGCACTTTCAAAAACATTTCAAGTCGTATTATTGGATTTACGTGGTCATGGATATTCAGATAAACCACGACATATTAAATTCAATGAATTTGCAGATGATATTATTTTATTATTAGATTATCTCTACATAGATCAAGCGGCTTTTATTGGTCATGAAATGGGTGCTACAATTATTGCGCATTTATCAAAGCAATATCCAGAGTATGTATCTTCGTTAACAATGATCAATCCGACATCTATTGAAGGAGAGTTACCAGAAGAACGATTGTTTAGAAAATACGCACATAAAATCCGTAACTGGAATGAAGATAAACAAGAGAAGTTTTTAGATAAACATCGCTATTATAAACATCGTAAAGTGAATAAGTTCTTAAAAAATGTCGAAGATACTAATTCAATTTCTACTAAAGAAGAGACAGAAGCAGTAGATGAAGTATTTAAACAAAGAGGAATTGCAGAAGTATTTGAGTACATCACTAAACCCACATTTATAGTTGCAAGTGCTTATGGAGAAAGAATAACATCTCTTGAATCTAAAGAAGTAGCAGATTTAATAGGAAATGTACATTTCGAAGTGTATTCGAAGTCAAGCATGTATCCTTTTGAAGAAGAACAAGAGAAGTTTATCCATGATGTGACACCTTTTATAAAAAAACATATGCCTCAACACTAAATAGTATTGTTTACCAATATTAATACATTATAAAAATGAAATATTTTGTAATGTTTTTGTAATGTTTCTGTTATTTTGGTCATAAATAGGGTATACTGTAATTAAGCATAAAAGAAAAAGGAGCGAGTGCTTATGAAAAAGTTAGCAACAGCCCTATTAGTTTCTGGACTAGTAATGACAGGAGTAGGCTATAATCATGCTGAAGCAGCTAGTGGTAATTCGATTCAGACTGTACAACAATTAACTCAAGGTCAAAAAACATTAGAAAATGTGACTATAGGTGAATCAATTAAAAATGTTATTAATCACTATGGCACACCTATTTATTCATATAATCCAAATAATCAAGAAAAATACTATGAATTCCATACAAACAAAGGTGTATTAGTTGTTACTGCAATCGGTAAAAAAAATACTGGTTATGTAACTAGAGTATCAATGACTTATAATCAAGCCAATGGTCCAACTTATCAAAAAGTAGCACAAAGTGTAGGTAAAAAAGCCATTAAACGCGTTCAATATAATAGTGTAAGTGGCAATTTTGCTTATATTCAAAACGGTAAAACAAGCTATCAATTTGGTTCAAGCGCACCTAAAGACAAAGTATTAAAACTATATCGTATTGACATTAATAAATAATGTAATGAAGTAGTTAGTTAAAGTTACGTATCATCGATTTCATTTAAAAGATAATGAAATATATAGAAGTAGGATAACGAATTCCATCTGGAATTTGTTGTCCTACTTCTTTTTTACGAAAAGAAATCAATTGAAATCTATGATAAAATGTTGAAATGAATGAATTGAATGTATTTTAAAACTTGCATTCGATAAAGGAGCAACATATGCGATCAAACGATAAATTATTACTTGAAAATGTGAATGATTATTTTACTCATAAAGGCATGCCCCCTAAACTTATCGATGACATTAAAGAAAATATACGTAACGACTTTAAAAAATCTGAAGCAAAAAAGCAAGATTATCTTGATTTTAGGGGAAAAGCAACGGCTCAAATTATCTTAATTATTCAACGGAATTTATTTGGTTTACAATTGAATCCTATTATATTTTTTATTATCAATTTTATTTTAATTTCATATTTATATGATAAGCAATACGTTCCATTCCAAGCTGCAACCATATTATCTTTGTTTTATTGTATTGTTATTTTCCCGATTACTATTTTTATTCATATACAAATTGCTCGAAAAAAATATTTATATAGTAATCGCACAGAGATAATCATAGGCTATATGATTGCAATTATTGCTTTAATTCTTATTATTATGCGTGCATTTAATCTCACTATAGGCATTGTTCCTATTACTATGTATAGTCATCAATTTATTTTCTTTATGGGACTTATAATGAGTTTATGCGGAGTTATTTTTAAAAGATTAGAATATACAGCAGTAGGTTTATTATTCTCTCAAAAGACGATTGATGCTGTTATTGTAAATTCAAATGTCGCTCAAACTGTTTCACTTATCATTTGGATTATTATCGTCGTACTAATTGTTACATATACTATACGATTATCATCTAGAAGAAGTATCTAATAAAATATATGATTTTAACTCAACCCTGATTAATAGGGTTGAGTTTTTTTATTTAAATTATATAAAAATTTTTAAATAAAAAAATAATTAATTGTATACATGTTTATAGCGTTAAATATGTTTTAGTGGGTATAGTAAATACTAAGGGAGGTGCCGATATGAAAAAAATTGAAACGTCTAATCAAATAAAGATAGCTTATCAAGATGCAGGTACAGGCATTCCCGTTATTTTAATTCATGGTTTAGATGGTAATTTAGCTGGGTTTTACTCATTAAAAAAAGAGTTGAAAAAACACTATAGAGTCATTGTTTACGATGTGAGAGGTCATGGGAAATCTACACATCCTACGAGTTATAACTTAAATGATCACATTAAAGATTTAATTATGTTAATGCAACAATTAGGTATTAAAAGCGCACATTTATTAGGACATGATATGGGTGGAATTATTGCACAAGCTTTTACCGAAAAATATAAAGAGAAAGTGCGATCTTTAACAATTATATCTTCTAAATCTGAAGATATTGTCCATGGTTTTACAAAATTAATGATTGAGCACCAAGATAAAGTAGCGGGGTTTAATAAATCTGAAGCGTTACTTATATTATTTCCATATATTTACAAAAAAAGTGACGTTGCAATGAAGTGGTTTCAACGTCAACGTTTATATAGTAAACAAGACGATGAAGATAGTGCAGTAGCATCAAGAGCCTTATTAGATACAGAGAATCAATCAAATACAGTCACACATGATATCAATGTTCCAACTATGATAGTAGAAGGACGTTATGACCCAATTATTATCAATAAAGAGAATCAACAATTTGAAAATCAATTTAAAAATATAAATTATGTTTTATTTAATGACTCAGGGCATGCACCTCATATAGAAGAAGAAGAGAAATTTTTAACATTATATTTAAATTTTGTAGAAAAAAATGATGCATCTCATACTACAAATTTATTGATATAAAATTATAAGCATAGAGTCAAAATTATCTACAATAGAATATCTAAGGAAACAGAACAACCTAAAGGGTGGGGTTCTAGATATAAAAAAATTATTAAACAATGTTTATAAATATTAGAATGAAGTTATTCTACAGAAAACAACATCATATAATATGAATTATGGCTATAAAAGAGGCCCGTAGACGAATGTTATCTACGGGCTATTATTCTAGGTTTTTTAAAGTTCTAGTCTCTTTAGGGTTTACTATTATAATTCTGTTTCTTTATTAGCTTCTTCGATTCGTTTGTTAACTCTATTAAGTAATTCATCAATTTTTGTACGTTGCGTTGCATTTACAAGAATCAATACTGTTCTTTCATCATGCTCATTACGTTTTTTATCGAAGTAATCTTCTTGAGATAAATTTTTCACTGCTTTTACTACTTGAGGTTGCTTGTAGTTTAAGTGATTAATAATATCTTTTAAATAATATTCTTCTTCTTTACTTTGACTAATATAAGTTAAAACAGCAAATTCTTCAAAGCTAATTGAAAATTCTTTTTTAATAATGCTTTTTAATTTATCTGCATAAGTAATCATTGCTAATAATTCAAAGCAGTCATTAATTTTTGAAATAGCCATTTTAAGACCTCCCCAACTAATATTCTTTCTATTTTTTATGCATCCGTTAAATTTATCTATATATAACGTCAACTATTAGTTTAAAAAAGCTATTAATAATTTAGATTAAATAAATTAATTTAATTCTATTTTATTTAGTTAATTATAACTAAATAAAATTAGAAAGTAAACGAAAATGCACTTAATAAAACAATATTTTGATTAATTAATACTTTGTTTATAAAAATAAGCAAATTTTATAAAAGATTTAATTAAGAACAATTATTATGATACTCCATATTATAAAATTAAAGTTTAATATACTAAAATAAAAGATTATTCGGTGCTTTCTAATAAAGATGTAGAAGGATGCGTAATAATTTTATCACCAATATTTAATCCATTGGATACCATAATATACCCACTTTTTTTACTTTTAATATATTTAATGTTTCTTTTTATAATTTTTTTATTATGTATAACTAGAACATAATTTTTATTGTAAATGACTTTATTGGGTAATTCATATTCTGTTGTTCCTAAGTGAAGATTAAAATGGTATCCAATAGGGTAGGAAGGATCTGTAGAAATATCTACGTTATAAAAAGAGGAAGATGTCTCAGTTTTATAAGGAATAGAAGAAATAGATAAAATTTTTCCTTCAAATTGCCTAGTATTTTTAATAGAAACTTGAACAAGTTGATTATTTTTAAGCTGTTTGAGTTGAGATTCATTGATTTTAGCACGAATGATTCGTTCATCACTATTAATTTGCATAATTTCAGTATGAGATTTTGAAGGGAAAGGGTGAAGTACAGTGACTCGACCTTTAATAGGAGCATAAATACGTGTTTGAAGTTGTTGCTGTAAGTTGAGTATATCATTAGATAATTGAACTTGTTGGTTGAAGTTATCGGAGGATATTTTATTTGAGTGTTGTATTGAAGATAAAAGATTCTTTTTTGCAAGAATATGTTTTTCAATGTGTGGATTATAATATTTAAATATGGGTGTATCTTTAGATATCGTTTCGTTATTTTTTACTAGAATATCTGAACTAATACCTAATGAGGGCTCATAATAAAGTGTATAACTTTGTTTAGCTTGCTGAACGCCTTGAAAAGAAAGAGAGTAATGTGGTTTTACAGTCATCGTTTCTATTTTGCTTAAATGAGTAGTTTTAGGAATCTTAGAATAAATATAAAATCCAAACGAAATAATAAGGAGAAGGAGGAGGGTTACCAGTATTGGTAAAGGGGATAAAAACTTTTTCAAATATAATCACCTCTAAACATTAATATGCATTTATTATACAAGTTTAGAGCTAAATACAACATAATTAAATGATGACATCAAAAAAGTCTTCTCAATTATTTCATTAAGAAGACGAAGATTTAGATAAAAGTTTAATTTTATTAGCCATTAAAATAAACGTAATAAAACAATACCAATTGCTATAGCGATTAATCCTATAAATTTACGGAAAGTCATTTCATTTTTAGGTACACCAATGCCAAAGTGATCAATAATGACGCCCATTATCATTTGACCAAGCATTGCGACAATAGTTGTAAGAGCAGCACCTAAATAGGGCATTAATATAATATTAGATGTAACGAATACGACACCTAAAATTCCACCAATAAAATAGAGCGGTTTAATACGACCGAAATGATGTTGTGATAGTTTCATTTTTAAACTTCTATTAAATATGATTGTTAGAATAAATAACGCAATAGTTCCAACAGTAAAAGAAACTAGTGCAGCGAATAAAGAAGAATGCATTTGATTTGAAAGTCCGCTATTGATTGTAGTTTGTAGTGGAGGCGCAAATCCGAAAATAAAGCCAATGAACAACCAAATATAAAGTGAGATATTTCTTTTATCTTTAAGTTTATTTTTAGGTATATGATTCATAAGAAGAATTCCGAATAATAAAACAATAATTCCCACACCTTTTAAAAAAGTAAAAGATGTTTGATTGGCTCCAAGTAATCCCAATGTATCAATAATAACACCCATTATGATTTGACCAGCAACTGTCATCACAACCGTAAGTGCTGCACCTAATCTTGGAAGAAGTAATAAGTTACCTGTTAAGAAACATACACCAAGCAAGCCACCAACCCACCAATGATAATCAATAGAGTGACCAGCATAAAATGAGCTTGAGAACATTTGGATATTAAAAATGATATTAAGTATTAATAAAAATAGAGTGCCTACAAAAAAAGAAATCGTAGAGGCATAAAAAGATGATTCTGTAAATCGACCTAATCTAGAATTAATCGATGTTTGAATAGGCACCATCATACCAGCAATAATTCCAAGTACAAATAGAAAAAGCAAACTTAATTCCTCCATTATTTTTACTATCAAATATGATTATTATACGTAAATTTATAAAAAAATTCTATACTAAAAAAGAGAACGGATAGAATTCTGTTAGAACTCTTCATCCATTCTCAATCTACTGTTTAGAAGACGTGAAGTAAAATTTGATATTGTAACTTACGTCTACTATGTCAATTAATTTAATTCAAATAAAACAGTTGTTGTTTTATCTACAATCTGAGCTGAAGCGACTTTACTTGGAGCGCCACTGGTAAATCTTAAAACATCTAACTTAATGATATTTTCCATTGCTGATTGTACATTAGCTTCTGTTATTGTTGCTGAAATTTGTGGTAATTGTAACTTAGCTGTTTTGTTTAGATTTGTCTTAAATATAAGTTCTAACGTTTTTGACATTGTTCATACCTCCTTTTTAATAAAATCATTCATTAAACTAATCCTTGAGTTTTTACAACTTCAACTTTATCGAAAGATTCTTCAATCAAATTTGAAATTGTTGTTACAAATGATTTGATGTCTGCTTCAGAAGCACGTGTATTAATGTTATTAAATCGACGTTTAATTTCTTTAGCTTTTCCATTTGTATCATGTGTAACGTGAGTACAAATAACAGATAACTGAGTAATTTCGTTCATCTTACTTTCACCTCCTTACACTTTATATATCGAAAATATTTTTAAAAAAAGTAACTTGAAGTCAAAAATAATTGAGCGAAATATTTTAATGTTACTAAAATATGATATATCATTAAATAAGAAACTTTTTTGAGGTGGATAAATGAATTATGTAGAACCTATTAAGAAAAAGAATGATATTAAGAAGATGTATCACGTGTTACAAATGAAATCAGACAGAGATTATCTTTTATTTAAACTGGCTATACATACAGGTATGCGACTTACTGACTTATTACATCTTAAAGTTGAAGATATAAAGAATAAAGAAAATAAAGAAATAAAGACAGCTTGGATTCAACAAAGTGCCCCATTTATCAAAATTATGCTTCCTTCTGATTTAAGAAATGAAATTGATACATATATCTATGAAAATCAGTTGAAAGATGATCATCTTTTATTTCAGTCTCTTCGTACACATAAAGAACTTTCACGTCAGCAAGCTTATCGAATTATTCACCACGCAGCTAAAGAATTAGGCCTTTTACATATTGGTTTAACTACTCTACGTAAAACTTTTGCATATCATGCTTATAAATCGGGTATTTCTATTGCGATTATTCAAAAATATTTAGGACACCAGACTACGCATGAAACTTTGAAATTTATTGGTTTGTCACCTAAAGAAGATCATCATACAATTATTGCTTTGAATTTATAAAAAGGAGGGTTTTGATGAGTTTAATTTATTTACTAGGGGCACTTTTACTAATCATAGGTATGGTTCTAATCACTTTATTTATTAGACCTCTAAGACGCTATGCGGGATATATTTCCCTATTTGCTCCAGTAATTGCTTCTGTTTATTTCTTATCTCAAATTCCTAGTGTACTTCATCAGAAAGTGATTTCTTTTAAACTAGCTTGGATGCCAGCTATCGATTTGAATTTAGATTTAAGACTAGATGGACTTGGATTAATGTTTGCTTTAATTATTTCTATTATAGGGATAGCTGTTTTCTTTTACGCTACTCAATATTTAACGCCTAATGGTGATAACTTACCTAGATTTTTCATATACTTACTTTTATTTATGTTTAGTATGTTAGGTATAGTAATATCTAATAATACCATTCTTATGTATATCTTCTGGGAACTCACAAGTGTTTCATCTTTCTTACTTATTTCGTATTGGTATAGTAATGCAAATAGTCAGCTAGGTGCAATACAGTCATTTATGATTACGGTATTTGGCGGCTTAGCATTATTAACAGGTTTTATTATGTTGTACATAATGACAGGTACGAATACAATTACTGAAATTTTATCGCAAAGTCATCATATTAGTGAGCAACCTTTATTTATTCCAATGATCATTATGATGCTTATTGGAGCTTTCACAAAATCAGCTCAATTTCCATTTCATATTTGGTTACCTAAAGCTATGGCTGCGCCAACCCCTGTAAGTGCCTATCTACATTCAGCAACAATGGTTAAAGCAGGTATATTTTTACTATTTAGATTCACACCTGTATTAGGCTTAAGTAATAGTTATATTTATATTGTTACTTTTGTAGGATTAATCACAATGATGTTTGGATCTCTTACAGCTTTAAGACAATATGATTTGAAAGGAATTCTTGCCTATTCTACAGTTAGTCAACTTGGGATGATTATGACAATGGTTGGTTTAGGTGGAGGTATTGCGCAGCATCCAAGTGGACCAATGGCTAAAATTTACACATTAGTTTTATTTGCAGGGTTGTTCCATGTCATGAATCATGCGTTATTTAAATGTACGTTATTTATGGGCGTAGGTATTATTGATCATGAAGCGGGCACAAGAGATATTAAAAAATTAAATGGTATGAGAAAATTCTTTCCTAAAATGCACGTGAGTATGACGCTTGCAGCATTATCAATGGCGGGAGTACCATTTTTAAATGGGTTTTTAAGTAAAGAAATGTTTTTTGATTCTTTAGTTAAATCTATTGAATTAGAGCAATTTAGTTTAACTTTAACCATCATAATTGTGGCATTAGGCGTGATTGCAAGTATATTCACGTTTGTCTATGCAGTTTACATGCTAAAAGAAACATATTGGGGAGAATTTAATGAAAAAGAAGTTCCTAAAAAGCATATTCATGAGCCGTGGTTGTTCAGTTTACCAGCAATGATCTTTGCTGTGATGCTACCTGTTATCTTCTTTATCCCAAATACCTTTACGCATCCGATTGTTTTACCTGCATTAAGAAATGTCACAAACTTAGGTATCCAAGTTGATAAGATGGCACCACATGTATCCCAGTGGCATGGTATTAATTTACCGCTTATTTTTAGTATCATTGTTATTATTTTAGGAATTATTTTAGCAACAAAAGTAAATTGGAAAGTGTTAACGCACCGCTTAATCAAAACAGCATCGATTACAAATTCCTATCGTAAAGCTTATAGCATATTTGAACATTATGCTGGTTGTAGTATTCGTGGTGTAATGACGAACCGATTAAATTACTACAATGTGATTACGCTTTTAGTGTTTTCACTATTTGTAGCGTATGGCTTTTTAAGAGTAGGGTTTCCTAAACTACATCTAATGCATGTTACTGACTTTGGGCCTTTAGAAGTGCTGCTTGCGATTTCAATCAGTGTTGTTGGTATAGCACTTGTCTTTATAAGACAACGTTTAACGATGGTAATATTAAATGGAATTATTGGCTATTCAGTTGCATTATTTTATTTAATCATGAGGGCACCTGATTTAGCTTTAACCCAACTTGTAGTAGAGACGATGACTACAATATTATTCATTGTTAGTTTTTCACGCTTACCAAATATTTCTCGTAAGAAAGCAGATAAGAAAAAAGAAATGATGAAAATTGTTGTAGCATTCATTTTTGCAGGCGCAGTGGTAACACTTGTATTTATGGCACAACAAGGTGATGGTTTAGAAACTATTTCTAAATATTATATGAATGCAAAAGAACTCACAGGTGGTAAAAATATTGTGAATGCCATTTTAGGTGATTTTAGAGCACTTGATACTATGTTTGAAGGCTTGGTATTAATTATTGCTGGTTTAGGTATTTATATATTATTAAATTACAAAGATCGGAGGGGTCAAGATGAAAGAAAATGACGTAGTCTTAAAAACAGTAACTAAAATTGTTGTATTCATTTTACTTACTTTTGGTTTCTACATTTATTTAGCGGGTCATAATAATCCAGGAGGAGGATTTATTGGTGGTCTCGTCTTTAGCTCAGCTTTTATCTTGATGTTTTTAGCTTTCGACGTAAAAAAAGTATTGGATAGTTTACCTATCGACTTTAGAAAATTAATGATTATTGGAGCGCTTATTTCTTTAATCACAGCTATTGCGCCTACCTTTTTTGGCAAATCATTTTTATATCAAAGTGAATTTACACTTCATTTACCAATATTTAATGAAATGCATATTACTACAGTGACGATTTTCGAATTAGGCATAGTACTTTCAGTAGTGGGTGTGATTGTCACAATTATGTTGGCATTGAGTGGAGGTAAATCATGAATCTTATTTTATTACTAATTATAGGATTTCTCGTATTCTTAGCGACATACATGATATTATCTTTAAATTTAATTCGTATTATTGTAGGGATTTCGATTTATACGCATGCGGGTAATTTGATTATTATGAGTATGGGTCACTATAGTGACCACGTAACAGAACCGCTTATTCGTGGTTCAAATACCAACTATGTCGATCCATTATTGCAAGCACTTGTTTTAACTGCAATTGTTATTGGATTTGGTATGACAGCTTTCTTACTTGTATTAGTTTATCGAACATATCGTGTTACAAAAGAATCAGAAATTGATGTGCTTAGGGAGGATGAAGATGATGAACAGTAACTTATTAATCCTTCCGATTCTCTTACCACTTCTTTGTGCATTATTACTTGTATTTACGAAGAATAAAAATAGAGTTTCGAAGATTTTATATATTGGAACAATGACGGTTAATACGCTTATTTCGCTAGCTTTATTGATTTATGTGATGAATCATAAACCAATCACTTTAGATTTTGGTGGTTGGAAAGCACCTTTTGGTATTCAATTTTTAGGTGATACTTTAAGTTTACTCATGGTAACAGTCGCTTCTTTTGTAGTGACTTTAATTATGGCGTATGGATTTGGATCTGCTGAAAAACGTGTGAATCGCTATTATTTACCAACATTTATTTTATTTTTAACTACCGGTGTGATTGGTGCTTTTTTAACTTCTGATTTATTTAACCTCTATGTGATGTTCGAAATTATGTTACTTGCATCATTTGTGCTTGTAACATTAGGACAATCAATAGAACAATTAAGAGCAGCCATTGTCTATGTTGTTTTAAATATTATTGGGTCTTGGTTATTTTTATTAGGTATTGGCTTACTTTACAAATTAGTAGGAACATTAAACTTTTCTCAAGTTGCCTTACGCTTAGATGATATTCACAATAATGAAATGGTGGTTGTCATTGCAATTGTATTTATGATTGCATTTGGTTCAAAAGCATCGTTAGTGTTATTTATGTGGTTACCTAAAGCTTATGCAGTATTAAATACTGAGCTCGCAGCTTTATTTGCAGCTTTAATGACGAAAGTGGGAGCATATGCTTTAATTCGTTTCTTCACTTTATTATTTGATCAACATCCAAATATTACACACCCAATACTTGTATTTATGTCTTGTATTACAATGATTATTGGTGCTTTTGGAGTCATTGCATTTAAAGACATAAAGAAAATTGCAGCATATCAAGTTATTTTATCAATTGGTTTTATTATTTTAGGCTTAGGATCAAATACATTTGCTGGAATTCATGGTGCTATTTTTTATCTAACAAACGATATTGTAGTAAAAACATTATTATTCTTTATTATTGGTAGTTTAGTTTATATGTCTGGTTATAGAGAATATAAGTATTTATATGGTTTGGCAAAGAGAGAGCCTTTCTTTGGCGTAGCATTTATCGTTATGATTTTCGCGATTGGCGGGGTTCCTCCTTTTAGTGGATTCCCTGGTAAAGTGCTTATTTTCCAAGGTGCGGTTCAAAATGGTAATTATATCGGATTAGCACTCATGATTTTAACAAGTCTTTTAGCAATGTATAGTCTATTTAGAATACTATTTATTATGTACTTTGGAGATGCAGATGGCGAGCAAGTTGATTACAATCCATTGCCTGCTCATCGAAAAGGTATGATTGGCATATTAACTGTAGCTGTAGTAGTTATGGGTCTTGCAGCACCAATTGTTATGAATGTTACTAAAAATGCAACAGAGTTAAATACAAATGATGCTTACTTTCATCACTTAGTTAATCCACATTTAAAGGAGGAGAATAAATGAGACAAATTGTATTGAATATCTTAATTGCTTTTCTATGGGTACTCTTTCAAGACCAAGGTTCTTTTTTATTCTCTACCTTTGTATCTGGCTATCTTATAGGATTAATTGTGATTTATATACTGCACCGATTCTTTGGTCAAGAATTTTATTTAGTAAAAATATGGGTAGCTATTAAGTTTTTAGGTATATATTTGTATCAGTTAATTACTTCAAGTCTTAGTATCATTAAATACATTTTATTTAAAACAAAAGATATGAATCCTGGTCTTCTCACATATGAAACAGAGTTAAAAAGTGATTGGGCCATTACATTTTTAACCATTTTAATTATTATTACGCCTGGATCGACAGTGATTAGAATTTCAAAATTAACCAATAAATTTTTTATTCATAGTATAGACATTTCTGAAAATGAAAAAGCTAATTTGTTAAAAAGTATTAAACAATATGAACGTTTAATTATGGAGGTGTCACGATGATCCAAGCGATGACTAACTTTTTTAGTACAGGAGCTTTAATATTATTTGGTATTGCATTTATTATTGGATTGTTTCGTTTGATTAAAGGTCCTACAACAGCAGACAGAGTCGTAGCATTTGATGCAGCTAGTGCCGTCATTATGTGCATTGTTGGGGTAGTTAGCGTGATTTATGATACTGATGCGTACTTAGATTCAATTATGTTAATTGCGATCATTTCATTTGTAAGCTCTGTATCTATTTCTAGATTTATTGGAGGAGGTCGGGTATTCAATGGAACTCATAAAAAGCGTCACTGAGTTGATTGCGTCTATTCTTATTTTTCTAGGAAGTATTATTGCAGTAATTAGTGCAATAGGCATTGTAAAATTTCAAGATGTTTTTTTACGAAGTCATGCTTCTACGAAAAGCTCAACGCTTTCTGTATTACTTACTTTAATCGGGGTATTAATATACTTTACGACGGCGCAAGGTCTCTTTAGTGTTCGTTTATTATTATCCATTGTCTTTATTAATTTAACATCTGCTGTTGGTATGCACCTTGTTGCTAGAGCAGCTTATCGAACTGGAGCATACATGTATAGAAAAGATGATGCACCAAGACAATCTTCCATTTTATTAAGTTCAAAAGAATTTAATACAACAGATGAGTTAAAAAGTCGTGCTAAAAAAAGAGAAGAACAACGAGAAAAACTGTATTATGATATTAAAAACTATAGAGCTGAAGAAAGAAAACAACATGGTGATAAAAATATTGAAGATTTAGAAGAATAATTGCATATCTTAATAGTTTTTAAGTGAATTATTTTGAAAGTGCAAGTTAGTTAATCTGAATATATTTTAATGATAAAATTGATATTAAATTGAGAGCATAAGAACGGTAGATAATAACTACAAACGTTTAAAATAAATAAGATGATAATGTATCTTATATCTCAAATTAAATGTGAAATAATGGGGTGAAAGTTTGGAAATATTTGAAACGATTCTCATATTTCTAGCTGTTGTTATTGTAAGCTCCTTTGTTCATACTTTTATTCCTAAAGTACCTCTTGCATTTATTCAAATCATATTAGGAATGATCCTCTTTATATTGCCTGTACCAGTTGAATTCAATTTTGATTCTGAACTCTTTATGCTAGCTACCATTGCACCTTTATTATTTGTTGAAGGTGTTAATGTATCTAGGGTACATTTACGAAGATATATTAAACCTGTCATGTTAATGGCATTAGGTTTAGTAATTACTACCGTCATAGGTGTAGGGTTATTTATTCACTTAGTATGGCCAGATTTACCAATTGGTGCAGCGTTTGCGATTGCCGCAATTCTCTGTCCTACCGATGCTCCGGCAGTGCAAGCTATTACTCAAGGTAAAGTATTACCAAAAGGTGCAATGACGATTTTAGAAGGTGAGTCTTTATTAAATGATGCTGCAGGTATCATTTCATTTAAAATAGCAGTAGGGGTACTTGTTACTGGCGCTTTCTCATTATTTGAAGCGATTCAACAATTCTTAATTGCTTCAATCGGAGGGGCCATTGTAGGATTGTTAATCGGTATATTACTTGTTCGATTCCGTCTAACATTAACACGACGTGGTATTGAAAATATTAATATGTTTGTATTTCTTCAATTGTTAACACCATTTGTAACCTATCTTGTGGCAGAACTATTCCATGCTTCAGGTATTATTGCTGCTGTAGTGGCTGGACTTGTTCATGGTTTTGAACGTGACCGTATTGCTCAAACACGTACACGCCTTCAACTAAGTTATAACCATACGTGGAATATTTTAGGCTATGCGTTAAATGGTTTTGTATTCTCGATACTTGGTTTCTTAGTGCCGGAAGTCATTGTAAAAATTATTAAAAGTGAACCACATAACTTACTTTTCTTAATAGGAATTACTTTATTAGTAGCATTGGCTGTATATGTATTTAGATTTATTTGGGTTTATGTACTATATCCTTTATTTTATCTATCAGTCAGTCCATTCCAAAAATTAATGAATGATGATGGAACAAATACGAAAGAGAAACCCCCTAAACGAAGTATGTATGCGTTAATTATGACTTTTTGTGGTGTTCATGGAACAATTTCACTCGCAATCGCATTAACGTTACCTTACTATTTAGAAAATCATGAGTCATTTAAGTATCGTAATGACTTACTCTTTATTTCTTCAGGTATGGTTATCTTAAGCTTAGTGATTGCACAAATCATTTTACCTTTTGTTACGAAAAATGCACCTCAACCTAAAATAGGAAGTATGAATTTTAAAGAAGCAAGAATTTATATTTTAGAACACGTGATTGATTATTTAAACAAACGTTCCTCCTTTGAAACAAGCTATCGATATGGAAATGTTATTAAAGAATATCATGATAAATTAACTTTCCTAAAATCAGTAGAAAAAGATGACGAGAATTCAAAAGAGCTGGAACGTTTACAACGAATTGCTTTTAACGTAGAAACAAAAACGCTTGAAAAATTAGCAGATGAAGGCGAAATTACGGAAAGCATGTTAGAAAACTATATGCGATTTGCTGAACGTACACAAGTTTATAGACAAGCTTCACTCAGTCGTCGTATTATTGTTGGAATTAGAGGATTACTTTTGAAACGTCATATTCGTACACGTACAAATGCAGCTTCATCATTAAGTGTTACTGAAAACTTAATGGAACTTTCTAAAATCAATAAAAGAGTCCATTATAATGTTGTAAGCCGACTTGTTAAAGAGGCAAATGAAGATAATAAATTAGAAGTGGGTATGATATGTGATGGATATTTAATGAGAATAGACAACTTATCACCATCTAACTTCTTTAACACACGTTCTGAAGATTCAATTACTAAAATTAAGTTGAATGCTTTAAGAGAGCAACGTCGTATTTTAACTGAACTTATTAGTGATGAAGAGATTACAGAAGCGACAGCTTTAAAATTACGTGAGGCAATTAACTATGATGAAATGGTTATTGTAGACAGTTTAACTGATTAATTTAATAATTCAATAATGATTAATACTAAACCTAAGACAACTCGCTATGTCTTAGGTTTTTTTAGTATAAATGGAAGGTTTAAAATTGAAATTTAAGATGTATTCCTCTTATTGTAAGATGATAGAAGACAACTACATTACTCAACCATTCGTGATACAATAAGATGAAACTGTTTATGAGGTGAAATCATGTTAACTGAAGAAAAAGAGGATTATCTCAAAGCAATTCTAACTAATGGTGGTGATAGCGCTTTTGTTTCAAATAAAATACTATCTCAATATTTAGATATAAAACCACCTTCTGTAAGTGAAATGGTAAATCGTTTAGAAAAAGCTGGATTTGTTGAAACTAAACATTATAAAGGGGTAAAACTCTCTAAAGAAGGTCTCTCTCATACACTCGATATTATAAAAAGACATCGTTTATTAGAACAATTTTTAATTGAAGTGTTAAATTATAATTGGGAAGAAGTACATCAAGAAGCGGAAATTTTAGAGCATAAAATTTCTGACTTATTTTTAGAAAGGATAGATAAACTGTTAAATTATCCTGAAACTTGTCCGCATGGAGGAGTTATTCCAAGAAATTATATTTATAAAGAAAAGTATAATGACTCATTACTTGAATATGATGAAGGAGACATAGTAAACATTAAACGTGTTCGCGATAGAACGGATTTACTTGTTTATCTATCCAGTAAGCATATTTCAATTGGAGATAACATTGAAATAGTATCCAAAGATAAAACCAATAAAGTCATGATTATAAATAATAATACAACTATGACGATTCTAAGTTATGATAATGCAATGAATATATTTGTGGAGAAAAATTAAACAAACCGTCATCTATTCAACTTGAATATGATGAGCCGTTTTTAAATCATAAATTTGTATATTAAATATAAAGAGAAAACGTTAATCATAATCCAAAATAGACTATAAAATAATGTTGGTAAATGTGTCAATTCAGCTAAAGTATTACCATCCCAATGTGTTTTTACTCTTTGGAAAGTCAATAATATAATTGTCCAACTAGATTGCAAAACTTCTCCTAATAGGACACCTAAGATAAGATGGCATAGGAGGACTACGATATAAAAAATCATAAATTGATTATTGTCTTGCAATAAAAAATACAATAATGAAATTAAAATGATTAAAACGATAATGGGAGACAATTTTCGAGATGTTAAATTAAGGTAATACACAAATATCAAACTATATAAGATTAAAAATAAGCTTGGATAGTTAAAATGAATGGTCCAAAAACCTATCATTAACATGATTGGTGGCATGACATATCCACCTAATGTCGTAATACATTGTCCAGTAACTGATTTAGATTGTGTTATTGCATAGCCTTGTTGTAACGTTTCTTTACGTTCACTAGGGCGTACAACAATGACAAGATCTTTAGCATGCCCCCCACTTAACTTATTAAATAGAATGTGACCCATTTCATGAGTCAGTACTGGAATATAATTTAAGTAAATATCTAAATATTGACTAAAAGAACAATGTCGATTTTGATGAATAATTATATAAAATATTGCTATAATAATGACTAAATAAATATTTAAGATAACAGTCGTAGTTAAAAATTGTTGCAAATAATCCATAATCAACCTCACGTTAATAGTATGACTTCTATTATAAATCATTAAGATAAACTGGACCTTTAGACTTTAGACGTATTTTTGAATACAATGATAAAAATAATATATGATGAATAAGTTGAGGTTATTATAAATTCATTACAACATATAAAGAGGGTAAGAAAGCAGGGAGTTAACGTAAATGTATAGTTCAAAAAAGAAAAAAAACGATAAAGTAGATATATTAGGCGTACAATTCGATAATGTGACAATGTTGGATATGGTTGAAAATATTAAACATTTTTTTGAAAATAATACAAATGATAACTTGTTTATTGTAACTGCTAATCCTGAAATCGTAGTGTATGCTTCTGAACATGTAACCTATAGAAAGCTTATAAATAGTGCAAGTTATATCATTGCGGATGGTACAGGTGTAGTTAAAGCTTCTAATAGATTAAAACAACCATTAAAGCGACGTGTACCAGGTATTGAACTTATGGAAGAATGTATTAAATTTGCACACGAGCAAAGTCAAAAGGTATACTTGTTAGGATCAAAAAATGAAATTGTTGCGCAAGCACAACATAAATTACAACAGAAATATCCTAATGTTACTTTTGAGTATCATCATGGGTATATTGATCTGTCAGATGAAACTGTAGTGAAAAGAATTCAACGTTTCAATCCTGACTATTTGTTTGTTGGAATGGGCTTTCCAAAACAAGAAGAATGGATTCAAAAAAATGAAAGTAATTTTAAGCATACAGTAATGATGGGGGTAGGTGGCTCGTTAGAAGTGTTTAGTGGTACTAAAAAAAGAGCGCCCCGTCTTTTTAGGAATTTAAATATTGAATGGGTATACCGATTACTTATTGACTGGAAGCGAATAGGTCGTATAAAAAGTATTCCTAAATTTATGTTTAAAGTTTGGAAATTGCAGAATAAGAAGAAAAAATAAAAGAGGATGAGACTTAAGCCTATGAATCGCTTAGGTCTCTACCTCTTTTACTTTACAACAAACCGTTTTTCATCAAGTTGTTGTCTAAATGCTTTTTGATCTTTTTTAGATTTTTTCTTAAAATCTTTTAAAAATTGCTCATATTTAGGTAACACTGTATCTAATTCACCAAATTCTTTTAGCTTTCCACCTTCAATCCAAGCGATTTTAGTACAGAATTCACGCACTTGTCTGATATTATGACTTACAAAGAAAATCGTTTTATTTGCTTCTTTAAACTCATATATTTTATCTAAACATTTTTGAGTAAATGTTTGATCGCCAACAGATAGTGCTTCATCGATAACTAAAATGTCAGGATTAATCGTTACATTGATAGAGAAACCAAGTTTCGCACGCATACCGCTTGAATAGTTTTTAACAGGTTGATAAATGAATTCGCCAAGCTCACTAAATTCAATAACTTGAGGCATAAGTCTTTTAATTTCTTTCTTTTTAAACCCCATACAAAGCATTTTAAATTCAATATTTTCAATGCCCGTCAGTCTCCCATTTAAACCGGCATTAATGGCGATGACACTTACTTCACCATGACGATCTATATTTCCAGAACTTGGAGATAATGAACCACCAATCATATTGCTTAACGTGGATTTTCCTGAACCATTTATACCTACTAAACCAATCACATCACCTTCATAAGCAGTAATAGACACATCATTTAAAGCAAAGAAGGTTTTGTTTTTATTTTTAGGAATTAACGCATCTTTGATACGTTCTTTATTATTGCGATATATTCGATATTCTTTTGTCACATGATTTATGTTAACAGATACGCTCATGATTTTTCCTTTCTTATGATTTATTATATAGATTATAATACATCACTCAATAGTTGTTAAATTTATTAACCTAGTGTAAAGTGTATATGAGATTTTGTATCTTTTTTGTAAACAATATATTAATTTTACTTTCTTTTCTGAATTAAGTCTATCCTAATAAAATTTTCGACGAATAAGTTGCGTAAATATATAATGGATTTATATGAATCATTTTAAACGTTGATTTAGAAATTTTATAATAAAACGATTTTAATCAGTAGTTAAAGAAATTAAAAGCCATTATGAATTTACAATTGAAAGTGTGGTTTATTTCAATGTCGGCAGTAGGAACTGTTTTTAAAGAACATATAAAAAACTTTTATTTAGTGCAACGACTTGCACAATTTCAAATTAAAATAACAAATACAAATAATTACTTAGGTATGGCTTGGGAATTACTTAACCCAGCACTTCAAATTATGGTGTATTGGTTTGTCTTCGGTATGGGAATTCGTAGTAATCAACCGATACATGACATTCCATTTATTTTATGGTTACTAGTAGGAATTAGCATGTGGTTCTTTGTTAACCAAGGTATTCTTGAAGGTACGAAATCAGTATCTATGAAGTTTAACCAAGTAGCGAAAATGAATTTTCCTTTATCAATTATTCCAACTTATATCGTAACAAGTAAATTTTATGGCCATATTGGCTTATTAGCACTTATTATTGCAATTTGTATGGGAAATGGTATTATGCCGTCTATCCATATTGTACAATTGTTAATTTACGTACCACTAACATTTTTCTTTGTGGCTTCTGTAGCACTTTTTACTTCAACACTTGGAATCATTGTTCGTGACACACAGATGATTATGCAAGCATTACTAAGAATTTTATTCTATATGTCTCCTATTTTATGGATACCAAAAGATACTGGAATTAGTAGCGTAATTAATGACATTATGAAATTTAACCCTGTATACTTTTTAGCTGAGTCTTACCGTGCAGCAATTTTATTCCATCAATGGTACTTTATTGAACATTGGAGATTACTTCTTTATAATATGATTATTATTTTAGTATTCTTTGTATTAGGGTCTATATTACATCGTAGATATCGAGATCATTTTGCAGATTTCTTATAAAATGTGTGCTAGATAAATCAATACTTACATTTATTAGTAGAGAGCCTGAAATGTATTAGATTGCATTTCAAGCTCTTTAGTATATATATCATGAATAAATATAAAATATCGACGATGTCGATAGAGATGTATGTGAAAAGGATAAGGAGTAGAGACAAAATCAATGTATTTCTGTCCTACTCTTTCTTTATAAATTATTTTATTAACGAGTAAGGGGATTAAATGATGACAAGAGTAGTGATAAAAAATATTTATATGACACTTATTACTATCGTAAACCAAATTTTTAGATTTAAACGACTAAAATCGAATCATATTGCGATTTTAATGACATTTCCCGAAGACGTTATGCCAATAATTGAGCAATTAAATCAGAAAGGTTATGAATTAACAGTCATTGCTAAAGAAAAAGAATGGGCTAAGCTAAAGCAATTTAAAAATGTATCTTTTGTTCCTGCAGGAAATAATCATATAGTGAGACATATCAAGACGATAAGTACAGCAAAAGTGATTGTGATTGATACATATTATCTTATGCTCGGAGGGTATCATAAGAAAAAAGGACAGACCATCATCCAAACATGGCATGCTTCAGGTGCTTTAAAAAATTTTGGTTTAACGGATCATCAAGTAGATTTAAATAATAAAAAAATGGTTCAACAATATAAAAGCGTTTATAAGGCTACTGATTATTATTTAGTCGGTGGAGAAGAGATGAGTAAATGTTTTGAAAGTGCTTTTGACGCTAAGCGCACTCAAATGCTTAAGTTGGGTCTACTTCGATTAACCAAATATTTTAAACTAGACCTTAAGACGGAGCAAAAAAAGTTAAAAAAATATTATAATATTCCTAATAAATTAGCATTATATGTGCCTACTTATCGTGAAAATCAAATGGATAATCGTCAAATTGATAAAGTATATTTTGAAAAGCAATTACCCAACTATACTCTCATTAATCAACTTCATCCATCAATCCCTAATAGTGAGCATATTGCGCCAACATCAGAACTAATAATGATGGCTGATATTATTATTAGTGATTATAGCTCTCTACCAATAGAAGCTAGTTTACTCAATAAGCCTACATTATTTTATGTATTTGACGAAGAAGAGTATGAAGAGGTACGTGGATTGAATCAATTTTATCGCGATATTCCAACATTTTATAAAGTGAAACATATAGATGAATTAGTGACTAAGATTAAATATAATGAAAAAGAAATAAAACCATTATTTAAAAATTGGCATAAATATAATAGTGAAAAAAGCTTAGAAAACGTATTGAAATTTATTGAAAAGTTGGTGAAAGAATGAAATTAGCGGTTATTATTCCAGTATACAATGCTGAAAATACAATTCGAAAAGCAGTTAAATCGATTGATACAACACATGACGTAGAAATTATTTGTATTAACGATGGATCAACAGATCGTACAAAACAAGTGTTAACTGAATTGCAAAAAGAAGTTAAACATCTCATTGTTTATCATCAAGACAATCAAGGAGCGGCAAAAAGTAGAAATATGGGTCTTTCTGCAATGTCAGATGATATCGATGCGTTTATGTTCTTAGATGCAGATGATCAATTTTTACCTGGAAAAATGGATCAAATGATTCAATATTATGAAAAAAATGAGCATCTAGATATTGTGATTGGGCAAATCGGTAGAGGATTGAATGGCGACTGGAAAGTTATTCCAACACACGAAGACATTCATCGTGAAGCAATAGTTTCTTTAGCAGAAGCGCCAGAAATACTTCAATCTATTGGACCAGGTGGCAAGTTATTCAAAGCTAAATTTAATACACTAAGATTCGATGAAGATGTAGTATTTTGTGAAGAACATACATTTGTCACTCGTGCTTATTTAATGGCAAGGGATATCCAACTAGTTCCTTTTATAGTATATGGATACAATGAGCGAGAAGGTTCTATTACAGATCAACGTGCAGATACGTTTATATCTTACTTAGAAGATGCTAGAAAAGTTCGATGTGAAGTCATGGATATGTTATTACTTGTCAACGAAAAAGCATATTATAGTTATCGAATGGATGACTTAATTGTCAGCTATCTCATTCAAGCATATTTAATAAAATACAGTAAAGTGACACTTCAAATTATAGACAAAATCACTCAATATATCAGAGATATGCAACATACAAATTATTCTGGAGAAGCGTTGTTTAGAATAGTACAAGCCGTAGAGCAAAGTGCGACTCATTGGACACGTGAGACATATGAGTTATGGAGACATACACTTATTGATGTAGGAATTGGGAGACCTGGTTTTTTACGTTTTCAAGCACAAGTAATGCCTAAAAAATTAGCATTCAGTGGAAAGCAATCATTGAAACGTATAATGAATAAGTAAATGAGAAAGGGTCTGGTCAATATAAAATTAATGGTATGTTAAATATATTTATGCTAAATTAAGATTATTAATTAATGTTAAATATTTGTAAAGGAGAAAGGAAATATGAGAAGAGTCATTACATATGGTACATATGATTTATTACATTATGGTCATATAGAATTACTAAGAAGAGCTCGTGAAATGGGTGATTATTTAATTGTAGCTTTATCTACAGATGAATTTAACCAAATTAAAAATAAAAAATCTTATTATGATTTTGAACAACGTAAAATGATGTTAGAATCTATTCGTTACGTTGATTTAGTGATTCCAGAAGATGGATGGGGTCAAAAAGAAACAGACGTTGATCGTTATGATGTTGATGTGTTTGTTATGGGCCATGACTGGGAAGGTCAATTTGACTTCCTAAAAGACAAATGTGAAGTTGTATACCTAAAACGCACGGAGGGTATTTCAACAACTAAAATTAAACAAGAGCTATACGGAAAAGATGCAAAATAATAATGTATTGAAGGCATATATAAACGCCTTAGAAGTTTAGCTATGTCTCAATCTTTGATTAAATCAAGTAGATAACAATAATTTGTTTGATTTGACTCATCCTTTTGGGAGTGAACAGTGAATTCAAAACGAATTCTAGGGCACTCCTATTTTTATGTAATAAAACATTTTAAATAAAATGCTATACTAAGAACAATCAATCAAATTACCAGTTAAAATACATTTTAATGTACATTTAAATTAGGATAAACACTAAATATAATATCAAAAATACAAATACAAATTGATGATTAAAGAGGTTTATTTATGAAACAACACAATCCATTATTTTTTCTATTTAAACGATTGTCTTGGCCTTATGGTTTAATAATAACTGCTGTTATCATTTCTTCGTTAGGAAGTCTTAGCGGATTATTGATTCCACTGTTTACAGGTCGCTTAGTAGATAAATTTTCTACTAATAATATTAATTGGAATATTGTCGTTCTATTTGCAAGTATATTTATCATTAATGCATTACTTAGCGGTTTAGGTATTTACCTCTTAAGTAAAATTGGAGAAAAAATGATTTATGGTATTCGTTCATTATTGTGGGAGCACATGATTAAACTGAAAATGCCATTTTTTGACAAAAATGAAAGTGGTCAGTTGATGAGTCGTTTAACTGATGATACTAAGGTCATTAACGATTTTATCTCTCAAAAATTACCACAATTACTACCAGCTATTATCACATTGATTGGTTCTATTATTATGCTGTTTATTATGGACTGGCAAATGACTTTACTGACTTTCATAGCTATTCCAATATTTATGGGTATTATGATTCCACTTGGAAGACGTATGCAAAAAATTTCAAAACATACCCAAGCAGAAATTGCCAATTTTAGTGGGTTATTAGGTCGTGTATTGACAGAAATGCGTTTAGTAAAAATTTCTAATACTGAACAAAAAGAATTAAATAATGCACATTATAACTTAAATGAAATATATAAATTAGGTTTAAGACAAGCAAAAATAGTAGCGATTATTCAACCTATTTCAAGTGTAATTATGTTATTAATGATAGCCATTATTTTAGGATTTGGTGCCATTAGAATTGCTACAGGTGCTATTACAGCAGGTGCTTTAATAGCTATGATTTTTTATGTGATGCAGTTATCTATGCCGCTTATGAACTTATCTACACTCGTTACTGATTACAAAAAAGCTGTAGGTGCAAGTCAACGTATTTATGAAATTATGCAAGAACCCGTTGAACCGATGGAACAGTTAAAACCCATTGCTAATATCAACATTGAGAATGGAGCACTTGAATTTAATAACGTAGAATTTAAATATGATGTAAAAACGATTCTTGATCATGTATCATTTCGTATACCTCAGGGTGACATTAGTGCTTTTGTTGGTCCTTCAGGTTCTGGGAAAAGTACTATTTTTAATTTAATTGAACGTATGTATGATATCGATAATGGTGATATTACATATGGCAATGAAAGTATTTATGATATTCCAATTACAAATTGGCGTAGCAAAATTGGATATGTCATGCAGTCAAACTCTATGATGACAGGAACAATTCGAGATAATATCTTATATGGTATTAACCGTAATGTCTCTGATGAAGAACTAATTAAATATGCAAAACTAGCAAACTGTCATGACTTTATTATGCAATTTGATGAAGGATACGATACATTAGTGGGCGAACGTGGATTAAAACTGTCCGGGGGGCAACGACAACGTATTGATATCGCTAGAAGTTTTGTGAAAAATCCAGACATATTGTTACTTGATGAAGCTACTGCAAATCTTGATAGTGAAAGTGAACAAAAAATTCAAGAAGCTTTAGAAGTATTGATGAAAGGTAGAACAACAATAGTGATTGCACACCGTCTGTCTACGATTAAAAAGGCAGGTCAAATTATTTTTATTGATCAAGGACGTGTGACAGGTGAAGGTACACATGACGAATTAATGAAATATCATGAGAAATATCATCAATTTGTGACTACACAAAATTTAAATAAATAATGGATGTCGAACATCCAAATATCACGATGATAAAGTAATCTATAATTTTACAGTGTAGATGAAAAAATCTTAGACTGATAAGATATAGTTAGTACACAAACACATTGCTTAAAAATTAATTGAATAAACATAAATAAAATTGGAGAGAATGATATTGAATAAACTATCAATAATTATTACATATTTTAATAGTGAAGAATATATTGAAGATTGTATTAATAGCTTAAAAACTCAAAGGAATCAAGATTTTGAGATCATTATTGTAGATGATGGTTCTACGGATCATTCAACACAAATCTTAAATAAAACGTTAGCATCTTATGATAAAGATGTGACGTTTATTCAACTTGAAACAAATACTGGTCATGCACATGCTAGAAATATCGCTTTAGACTTAGCAAAAGGTCAATACGTGATGTTTTTAGATGCGGATGATCAATTAGCCTCATATGCTATTGAATATTATTTAAATCATATTAATGGTTTAGATACATTAATTGCACCGGTACACAAATTTACAATGCAACGTCCTCAATATGTAGATAAAGATAAGATACGTTTGCAGTATCGATCACATCATTCATATCCTAATTCAATTTTACGAAAAGAAACTGCATGTAATATTTTATTTAGAAATGCAATTATTAAAGCACATGACATTAAATTTAATGAAGATTTAAGCATTTTTATTGATAATTCATTTGTATTAGATTATCTGAAATATGCTGAACATTTTGTTAGAATTGTTAATTTTCCGTTTTATTATCGTGGTGAAGTATATGATCCATTTAATGGTAATACATTAAGTGATCAAGATTTTATTGATAAATTTGAAGACTATACAAATAGTTTCTTTGATGCTATACAAAGAACTACAAATAAAGAAGTTAAGAAATTTTTAGTCCAAAGAATGAAAAATGAAATTAAAAAAGGTTTTGATCCTTCGCTTAGAGATATTAAAGCAAGATATATTGCTTTAGAACACACTCTAGTTAAAGTAGTAAAAGCACTAAAATGGAATATCATTAAAGATGGTAAGTTGTTATATAATCTTGAAATCATGTTTTTATCTATGGACGACATTGAGAATGCAAGATATGTGAATGAATTACGTAAAAAAACACGTTTATTTAAAAGTATTCTTACAAACAGTAAGATGAAAGAACGTGCTAAATATCAACTTACTGATAATGAAAATATGGTAGATCCACATACGATTGTATTTGAGTCATTTGGTGGTAAAAATTACAGTGATAGTCCAAAGTATATATATGAATATATGCAACAACACTATCCACAATATAAATATATTTGGGTCTTTTCTAAGCCTAATAACAATATTATTCCTGGAAATGCAACTAAAGTGAAAAAAGGATCCAAAGAATATTATGAGGCTTATGCTAAAGCGAAATACTGGATTTCGAATGCTCGATTACCATTGTATTTAAATAAAAAAGAGAATCAAATGTATATTCAAACTTGGCACGGTACACCGTTAAAACGTTTAGCAAATGATATGAAAGTGGTAAGAATGCCAGGAACAACAACAGCAAATTATAAAAAGAATTTTTATACAGAAGCATCTCGTTGGAATTATTTAGTATCTCCAAACCGTTATTCTACGGATATCTTTAAGTCTGCTTTTTGGATGAATGAAGAAAGAATTTGGGAAATTGGCTATCCAAGAAATGATGTATTAGTTACAAGACAAAATGATACTGAGTATATAGAACAAATTAAAAAAGATTTAAATTTACCAAAAGATAAAAAAGTCATTATGTATGCGCCAACTTGGAGAGATGATGAATTCGTTAAAAAAGGTCAATATTTATTTGATTTGAAAATAAATTTAGCTAATTTAAAAGAGCAAATTGGAGATGACTATGTCATTTTACTAAGAATGCATTATCTTATTGCAAATGCATTAGATCTAACTGGATACGATGACTTTGCTATTGATGTTTCAAATTATAATGATATTTCAGAATTATATTTAATATCTGATGCGCTTATTACTGACTACTCGTCAGTGATGTTTGATTATGGTATTTTAAAACGTCCTCAATTTTTCTTTGCTTATGATATCGAAAAATACGATAAAGGTCTTCGTGGCTTCTATATGAATTATATGGAAGATTTACCAGGAGAAATTATTACAGATGAATTTAAACTTGCTGAAGAATTAAAACATTTAGATACACATAAAGAAAAATATAAAGATAAAATTGAAGCGTTCTATAATGATTTTTGTTCAATTGAAAAAGGTCAATCTTCTAAATTTATAGCAGACTATATTCATAATGATATTCATGAAAATGAATCATAAAATCAAATGACATAAAGAATGGGAAAAATTTACTTTGAATTCGTTTTCCCATTCTTTTTCTATATAACCGTATTAAGTTTAAATGGTATTTATGATAAATAACATCAAAAAAGAAAAATAGACAATTATTTTATTAAATATGTTATTTTAACGAACATTTTCTCGTGGTATAATGTTAAATGTATTTTTTACAGAACATTAGTTGTTATTTTATGAAAATAGTACGGTTCTATTTAAGGGTAATGTGATACATATTAATTTTAAAATGTGGGTAGGTGTCTTATGTTTTTACTAATAAATATCATTGGATTACTTGTGTTTTTAGGAATAGCAGTTTTATTTTCTAGAGATCGCAAACATATTCAATGGAAGTCTATATTAATCTTAGTTCTTTTAAATGTATTCTTAGCATGGTTCTTTGTATATTTCCAAATTGGAAGATCGATTGTTGAAGGTTTAGCAGCTGCCATTGCTTGGATTATTCAATCAGCTCATACTGGAACAGGTTTTGCATTCAGTAGTTTTACAAGTGGTAAACAAATGGATATGGCAGTGAGTGCATTATTTCCAATTTTATTAGTTGTTCCACTATTTGATATTCTTATGTATTTTAATATTCTTCCTAAAATTATTGGAGGAATTGGTTTTGTACTTGCGAAAATTACACGTCAACCTAAATTTGAATCATTCTTTGGTATCGAAATGATGTTTTTAGGAAATACAGAGGCGCTTGCAGTCTCTAATGAACAACTTAAGCGTATGAACGAAATGCGTGTATTAACAGTTGCAATGATGTCAATGAGTTCTATTTCTGGAGCTATTGTAGGTGCCTATGTTCAAATGATTCCTGGTGAATTAGTGTTAACGGCGATTCCTTTAAATATTATTAATGCAATTATTGTCGCTTCTATTTTAAATCCTGTTACTGTTGAAGAAAAAGAAGATATTATCTATAGCATTAATAATGATGAAAAAATTGAACGTCAACCTTTCTTCTCATTTTTAGGAGATTCAGTATTAAATGCAGGTAAATTAGTATTAATTATTATCGCTTTTGTTATTAGTTTTGTCGCGTTGGCTGATTTTTTAGATCGTTTTATTAATTTGATTACTGGATTAGTAGGCAGTTGGATGGGTATGAAAGGTAGTTTTGGTTTAAACCAAATCTTAGGCGTCTTTATGTATCCATTTGCTTTATTGCTTGGCTTACCATGGGGTGAGGCATGGATAGTGGCACAACAGATGTCCAAAAAAATCGTTACAAACGAATTTGTAGTTATGGGTGAAATTACAAAAGTAATTGACACATATAGCGCACATCGTCGTGCAGTGATATCAACATTCTTAGTTTCATTTGCAAACTTCTCTACAATTGGGATGATTGTTGGTACATTAAAGGGTATAGTTGATAAGAAAACATCAGATTTTGTTTCAAAATATGTACCGATGATGTTATTATCAGGTATTTTAGTTTCACTACTTACTGCAGCATTTGTTGGTTTATTTGCATGGTAAGGTATTAAAATTTAAATCATTTTATAGTCAACCATTAGGAGTGAACATTGAATTCGAAAAGAATTCTATGTCACTCCTATTTTTATTATTCATTTTATTGCATGATAAAAACCAAGCATGCAAAGTGAGGAGACACTTTATATACTTGGTTTTTATGGGAAATGAATATTAATGTACTTGTAACGGTAAGGACTAGGTACTGTCACAGTACTTCGAGCAAAATTTGTTTTGTTACTATAAACAACACAAAGGAGATAACTTCTTGTAATTAAGAAGTTATACATAGTATAGCAAACTAATATTTATAAGTAAACGAAAAATTCAGAAAATTTCCACGTATTTTTTATTAGTACATTAGATTTAAAGATGAATATGTATCTTATTTAAATTAAATCTTTATATTTTAAGATATTTAAAATTTATTAATACATTTATTTTTAAAAAGCATATTGTAGGGAATGATGAGACTATGCTAACATTTTAATCGTTATAGTCGTAAAAGGAGTGAGTGTTTTTGAACAAAAATATAAAAAATATACTTTTAGTTATACTAGGCTCTTTTATCTTTTCAGCAGGAGTCAATGCATTTATTATATCAGGTAATTTAGGTGAAGGTGGCGTCACAGGTATTGCTATTGTATTATATTACGCTTTTCATATTTCACCAGCGCTCACTAACTTCGTTGCTAATGCAATATTGATTGTTATTGGGTATAAATTTTTAAGTAAAAAAAGTACGATATTAACAATTATTGCTACTGTACTTATTTCTGTTTTCTTAAGTCTTACAGAATCATGGCACGTAGAAACAGGTAATGTCATCATCAATGCAGTATTTGGCGGCACAAGTGTTGGACTAGGTATTGGAATAATCGTTTTAGCAGGTGGCACTACAGCTGGAACAACAATATTAGCAAGAATAGCTAATAAATACTTAGATGTTAGTACAGCATACGCATTATTATTTTTTGATTTAATCGTAGTAGTCATTTCTTTAACAGTACTACCGTTAAGTAAAGCATTGGTAACTGTGATTTCACTTTATATAGGCACGAAAGTAATGGATTATGTTATAGAAGGACTTAATACAAAAAAAGCAATGACAATTATTTCTAGCAAACCTGAAGAGGTAGCTAAGGCTATTGATGAACAAGTTGGTAGAGGCCTTACTATATTGAATGGACATGGTTATTATAGTAGAGAAGAAAAAGACGTTTTGTATGTTGTTGTAGCTAAAACTCAAGTAACTCGTGCCAAACGAATTATAAAAAAAATAGATAAGAATGCTTTCTTGGTTATTCATGACGTGCGTGATGTTTATGGAAATGGTTTTTTAATCGATGAATAAAAAAGGGCCCTAAAAATTTGAGGCGTTTTATGTATATCTCAGATTTTTAGGGTTATTTTTTATAATCGTCTCATAGTAAAAAGAATAGTCAAAAATGTGTATAAATGGTATAATAGCAATAATTAATTGAGAACGATTATCAATAGATGTCGTAAATATTTTTTGTACAAAGGTAGGGCCTATATATGAATCGTTTAAATGCATCTCAAGTAGATATAGGATATAGAAATACGACAATTATAAAAGAATTAGATGTTCAAATACGTGATGGTAAAGTCACATCAATTATTGGACCGAATGGTTGTGGGAAATCTACATTATTGAAAGCACTCTCAAGACTGATTGAAGTGAAAAAAGGAGAAGTATTACTTGATAATCAAAACATTCAACATCAATCTACAAAAGAAGTAGCTAAAAAAATTGCAATTTTACCTCAAACTCCAACAGTGACTGACAGTATAACAGTTGAAGAACTCGTTTCATATGGACGTTTTCCTCATCAAAAAGGATTTGGACGATTATCTAAAAAAGATAAAGATGAAATTGAATGGTCATTAAACGTAACAGGCATTACAGAATTTCGTCATCAATCGATTAATGATTTAAGTGGGGGACAAAGACAACGTGTATGGATAGCAATGGCTTTAGCACAAAAAACAGATATTATTTTTCTTGATGAACCTACAACGTACTTAGATATTTCTCATCAGTTAGAAATTTTAGAATTGGTGCAACATTTGAATAAAGAATTAGGGTGTACGATCGTTATGGTCTTACATGATATCAATCAGGCAATTCGATTTTCGGATTATTTGTTAATCATGAAAGAAGGACACATTATAGATAATGGACCTACTGACCAAGTATTATCTAAAGAGATATTAGAAAGTGTGTTTAATATAGATGCAGTATTAGGAAAAGATCCTAGAACAGGGAAACCACTTTTAGTCACTTACAATTTACTTGAAAAAAGATAAGATTGATTATAACTTCAGCAATATAGCTACAATTATTATGATGTTGGATACCTATCTCAGTCATTTTTAATGTATAGGCAGTCAATGACTAATATTTTGTCTAATACACAAATATTCGCGCTTTCAGATAAGTTATTTTATAATGAAAACACACGTTGATTAAGGTTCACTTTAATAAAAAATCAAATTCGTTATTTAATTGATTGACTGGAGTTGAAATGATGACAACTATAGTTATTATTAGTCATAGTGAAGAAATAGCTAAGGGAACTAAAAATTTATTAAATAAAATGACAAATGACATAAATGTGATTGCTTATGGTGGAGTAAATGGTGAAATTGGAACTTCATATGATGATATTGAACAATTGATTAATCAGTTAGATGATGATGCATTATGTTTTTATGATTTAGGATCATCAGAAATGAATATCGATTTAGCAATTGATATGTATAAAGGTAAGTATCATATTTACAAAGTAAATGCACCCATTGTAGAAGGAAGTTTTACAGCAGCAATGTCTTTAAGTGTTGGTAAAACTGCTAATGAAGCGATTCAAGAAGTGAATCGTTCTTCATTTAAGTCTACAGCATTTAAATAAGTAATGATAAATTTTGATGTTTTTTTTATATAAAAAAAAGGTTATAAAATGATTATCCAAAATGAATATGGTAAAATAAATAGCATGATATTGATGATGAAAGTAGGTGGACATTATGCTACAAGAAGATATTAAATTTTACGTTCTGAACGGTAAATTTGAAGAAATTAAAAATATAATGTCCAATATTGATTTTATGGAATTCGAAGAAGTATATATATCCTGTGCTCATGAACAAGAAAACATTATGTTTTATACTTGTATATTAGATATGATGAAGGCTAATGAAACAGCAGAATTACATGATTTAGCATTTTTATTATTAGTCTATCCTTTGAGTGAAGTGGAAGGTGCTTTAGAAGCGGCATATTATCATGCAGATGCTTCTATTCAGTTAACAAATGGTAAAGAAATAAAAAGTTTGCTTCAAATGCTATTATTATATGCTATACCTGATCCAATTATTTCAGATTCTGAAGCGTTTAAAGTAGCTAAACAAATTTTAAAATTAGATCCTAATAATCATGTAGCAAGAAATGTGTTAAAAGATTCAGCTAAACGCATGGATAATGTTATAGTAAATTTTGATGAATTAAAGAAATTTGGAAGTTCAAAATAATATAGTGAAATAAGAGAGTTAGATAATGAATAACCATAGTTATTCATTTTATCTAACTCTTTTTTAATAATATTTTACTTAGTAACTCAAATATAATTTTTTGTGACAAATTATTAAAAATATTAAATTTTTTAAATTGTTTGTAAGGGTATTAACACTAGTATTTAGAAGCGATAAGCGTTGTCTCGCAACGTTTATGCACTGTTGCATAATATTATTAGTACGTTATAATTTTGAATGTGTCAAAAATAAGGAGGTTAATTAATACATGGGGTTGAATAAAGAATCTATAAAAATAGGTTTTGCTTATGTGGGGATTGTAGTAGGCGCAGGATTCTCTACAGGGCAAGAAGTAATGCAATTCTTCACGCCTTATGGTTTATGGTCATATATTGGCGTGTTAATATCAGGATTAATTTTAGGATTTATAGGACGACAAGTCGCTAAAATTGGAACGGCTTTTGAAGCAACAAACCATGAATCAACATTACAATATTTATTTGGTGAAAAATTCAGTAAAATTTTTGATTATATTCTAGTCTTTTTCTTATTTGGGATTGCTGTAACAATGATTGCAGGTTCAGGCGCAACGTTCGAAGAGAGCTTTGGTATACCTACATGGCTTGGCGCGTTAATTATGACGGTCGTTATTTATTTAACACTATTATTAGACTTTAATAAGATCGTAAGAGCGTTAGGTTTCGTTACACCATTCTTGATTGTCATGGTAGTTCTTATTGCTATATATTATCTATTCGCTGGAAGTATCCCTATCAGTAAAGTTAATAGTACAGTAGATCATCCAAGTTTATTCTTAGGTATTATTAGAGGGTTAATGTACGGTGGATTAGCTTTTGCTGTAGGATTTAGTACGGTTGTGGCGATTGGTGGAGATGCATCTAAACGTCAAGTATCTGGTGCCGGTGCTTTATTTGGTGGTGTAGTGTATACTGTTTTACTTGCACTGATTAACTTTGCACTACAATCAGAATATCCACAAATTAAAAATGAACAAATTCCAACTTTAAAATTGGCGAACGAAATTCATCCATGGCTTGGATTAGTTTTAACAGTGATTATGTTAGCAGTAATGTATAATACTATTTTAGGATTGACTTATTCGTTTGCTGCACGTTTCACTGAGCCATACAGTAAAAAATATCATATATTTATTGTTATTATGATGATTGCAGCCTTTATTTTAAGTTTCGTTGGTTTTGCAGATTTAATCAACTTCTTATATAACATTATGGGCGTAGTTGGATTATTTATTGTGGTAGCAGTGCTTATTAAATATTATTTACGTAAAAGTGATAACAAAGACCACATTGCTTAAAATTAATAAAATAAATAATCCATAAAAAAACTGCCTACAAAGTTAAATAACTCATAGACAGTCTAAAGCAATTCGTGTAATTAACACGAATTGCTTTTTTGCATTTTGAACGTAGCGTATAATACATATTGTAATTAAAGTAGTAATTTAGCCATAATATATTTATTAAAATATTGATTGTTGATCAGTAATTTATTTTTAAGTTCGCCTTCAATATTAAATCCAGCGCCTTTAAGTAGCATGAGTGCGTGTGTATTTTCAGGAACGACTGAAGCTTGAAGACGTTTAATATTATGGTTAAGAGCCCAAGCTTCAACAGCATTAATTAAAGCAAGTCCAATACCTTTTTTTTGATAAAATTTAGTAACACCAAGTGTAATGATTGCTTCGTGTTGTGTACGTTCGTATTTTTCAGTAGTGACGAATATACATCCAACGAGTTGATCATCTTCTTCAGCTACATATATGGTATTTCTCGGAGAAGTGATAACACGCTCTAGAAGATTACTAATAGAAGAAACACTAGGGTTAAATTCTCCAGGATTATAAAGTGTATAATCAGATTCATCATATATTTTAGTTAATAATGTTGTCAAAGCTTCAGTATCTTTTATACTAATTTCACGAATAATATGAGCCATTCGGCTTCCTCCTGAGATAGTAATATAACATATATTATACCAATTATTTAAAAAATATACATATTTAGAATTTTAAAAAGGAGTAACAGAATAATGAAACCTAATGTATTATTAGCGGGTGGTAGTGGTTATATAGGTAAGAATATTAGCAGTGCGATAGAAAATGATGCAAATTTGTTTGCTTTATCTAAATATCCAAATACAAAAAAAGAGTTTAATCATAATATAAAATGGCTAAAAAAAGATATTTATAATTATGAAGATGTTAAATCAGCAATGTCAGGTATGAATATTGCAGTATTTTATTTAGATCCTAATAAAAATTCTGCCAAGCTTACTCAAGCAACTGCACGTGATTTAAATCTCATTGCAGCCGATAATTTTGCAAGAGCAGCAGCACAACAAAAAATAAATAAAATTTTGTACGTAAGCGGTAGTCGCTTTGATAATGAGACAATACAATGTTTAAAAAACTATGGTGTTCCTGTAGAAACGACTGAGACCTATATCAAACGCTCTCATATTAATGTTGAGTTACAAGTGTCTAAATATAATGATATACGGACAGCATTAAGAATGATATTACCTAGGAAATGGTCTTTAGAACAATTAGTCGCTTATTTTTTTAAATGGCTGAATGATACACGTGGTACATTTTTACACACGAAATATATAGAAAATCGATATATAATATATACTCGTAATGAGTTTAAGCCTCTATTAGTAATGAAGAAAGAAGTAAATGATAATAGTTTAATTACATTTAATTTAGTAGGCGGTTCAATTATAAAAAAACGTTCTAAAAAACAAGGAAAATTGGAATTTCGTCAAATTAAAGGAACGCGTTTAGTAATTGTTCAACTATATGATTATATTCCTAAATTGTTATGGCCACTCTATTATTTTTTTCAAGCTCCCGTACAAGGTTTAATTATGAGAGGGTTTGAAATTGATTGTCGTATTAGGCATTTCAATGGACGTGTGCAATCAGGAGAAAAAATGAAATATACAAAGTGATAGGATGAAAACACATGCAAATATTATTAGTAGAAGATGATCAGACGCTTTTTCAACAACTAAAGAAAGAATTAGAAAATTGGGATTTTTTTGTTTATGGTGTCAATGATTTTAGTAACGTAATGGAAACATATCATAATGTTCAACCAGAAATCGTTATAATGGATGTGCAATTACCTAAATATGACGGATTCTATTGGTGTCGTCAAATTAGACAAGTATCTAATGTGCCTATTTTATTTTTATCGTCACGTGATAATCCTATGGATCAAGTGATGAGTATGGAATTAGGTGCAGATGATTATATGCAAAAGCCTTTTCATACCAACGTACTAATTGCGAAGTTACAAGCAATTTATCGACGCGTATATCAATTTGGCGCAGAAGAAAGACGTACATTAAATTGGCAAGATGCACTAGTAGATCTTTCAAAAGATAGTATTCAAAAAGGCGATAAAATCATTTATTTATCTAAAACTGAAATGATTATTTTAGAAATGTTAATTCAAAAACAAAATCAAATTGTGACTAGAGATACATTAATTACAGCGTTATGGGATGATGAAGCGTTTGTGAGTGATAACACATTAACAGTCAATGTAAATCGATTACGAAAAAAATTATCTGAGATCGATATGGAAACAGAAATTGAAACAAAAGTAGGTAAAGGATATATGGCACATGAGTAATGTGAAATGGTTTTGGCTATTTCTTAAAACACGAAGTAATTGGATATTTTGGATTATATTTTTGCAGTTTGTGTTTTTAGGGATGGCATATATAGACTATGATATGGCAATTGAAAGTGTAGCGTACATTGTCTTATTAAATATAGGTTTAACTTGTATATTTCTTATTTTTACTTTTTTAAGAGAAGTAAAATTATATCAACATTTTTATAATAATAAGGAAATCGAAGAAATTAAACATAAAGAATTAGCTGAGAATCCATTTCAACAGGAAATGGTGGACTATTTATATCGTAAATTATTGTTTCAAAAAGAAAGAGCTACTGAACAACAAATTCATATACAAGCGTCTGAACAATCGTTAACTGAATTTGTTCACGATATTAAAACACCTGTTACAGCAATGAAATTATTAATTGATCAAGTTGAAGATATGGAACGTAAGAAAGCCTTACTTTATGAATGGTCAAGAGTGAATGAATTATTAGATAAGCAACTTTATTTAACACGTCTTGAATCTAAAAATAGAGATATGTATTTCGAAAAAGTACCATTAAAACGTTTAGTGATCGAAGAAATTCAACTTACGCGGCATATCAGTCAAGTTAAAGGTATTGGCTATGAATTAGAATTTGACACGAATCCAGAAGTATTTACAGATGTAAAATGGTGTCGCATGATGATTAGACAGATTTTATCTAATTCTTTGAAATATTCTCAAGGAAAAGATATTGTGATTCGGTCGTTTGCTAAAAAAGACCATATCGCTTTAGAAATTACTGATTATGGGCGTGGGATTAGTGCTAAAGATTTACCACGTATTTTTGAAAGAGGCTATACTTCTACCGCAAATCGTAATGAAACAACTTCTTCTGGAATTGGTTTATACTTAGTAGAAAGTGTAAGACATCCATTAGGTATTGAAGTAGAGGTCGAGTCGACGGTGGGTGAAGGAACAACATTTATTTTAACGTTCCCTATGCAAAACGAAGTCATAGAAAGAATGTCACAAGAGAAATTAAGTCTATCATAAAGACGTTGTTAAAATAGTATATAAGTGCAATTGTTCGCTTTATCGCAAGGAGATATTGGACTTTACTATAAAAAGTTTGGACTAAAACTTATATAATATTTAAAGTAAATACATAAATTAAGCTTATGGAAATATCATTTTAGTGTAATAAGTGAGTAGAACATTGAGTGAAACCTGGGACTTTATAGTGACGTCTCAGGTTCATCTATATCATTCAATCGTTAAAATATATGATAGTGAGGGACATTCTAAATTGACAATATTACAAGCAAAGCAAATTGTTAAAACATATGGGACAAAACAAACGATACAAGAAGTGTTAAGAGGCATTGATTTAAATATTGAAACTGGAGAGTTTGTTTCAATTATGGGACCTTCTGGATCTGGTAAAACAACATTACTTAATGTTTTAAGTTCAATTGATTATTTATCACAAGGATCTGTAATACTAAATGGAAAACAATTGGAAAAGTTATCAAATAAGGAACTATCAGAAATTAGAAAAAAAGATATTGGATTTATTTTTCAAGAATATAATTTATTACACACACTTACTGTAAAAGAAAATATTATGTTGCCTTTATCAGTACTTAAATTAAATAAGGAAGAAATGAATAAACGTTATAGACAAATTACTGAAGCGCTTAATATATATGATATTAGTGACAAATATCCGTCTGAAATTTCAGGGGGACAACGTCAACGAACATCTGCAGCGCGTGCATTTATTACATATCCTAAAATCATTTTTGCGGATGAACCAACAGGCGCTTTAGACTCTAAGAACACTAGGGATTTACTCACACGTTTTGAAAAAATAAATAAAATCTATGATGTAACTATTATTATGGTTACACACGATCCACTTGCAGCAAGTTTTTCTAATCGTGTTGTAATGTTGAAAGATGGCTTAATATTTACTGAAATTTATCAAGGACAAGATAATAAACAATTATTTTATGAAGAAATATTAAGAGCCCAAAGTATATTAGGTGGCAAGATTTATGAGTTTTAGCTATATTATTTGGAGAAATTTCCTAAGAAATATCAAGCACTATGCTATTTATATGTTTTCATTAGTCATTAGTACCGTTTTATATTTTAGTTTTATTACGATTAAATATGTTCATCATCTCCATATACATGAATCTTTATCTATGATTAGAGAGGGTTCTAAAATAGGAAGTTATTTTCTATTTATAATCATCGTTGTCTTTATTATGTATACCAATATTCTTTTTATTAAAAGACGAAGTTACGAATTGGGACTATTACAGATTATGGGGTTAAATAAAGTAAGTATTATTTATATGTTTATGTTAGAACAATTGTTTATTTTCTTAATCACTGCAGTTTTAGGTGTGATAATAGGGATTGTTGGGTCTAAAATTTTACTTATGATTATATTGAAATTATTAGGTATACATACCTCGGTTTCGCTTGTTTTTAGTGTAGACGCTATAATTCAAACCTTATTTATTTTAATCATTGCATATATTTTAATTATTCTTCAAGCTATCATTTTCTTAAATAAATATTCTGTTACGCAATTAATGGAGTCTGAAGAATATATAGATGAAACAGGTAAACATATTACATTTGGAGAAATTATTCTAGGAATTTTAGGTATTGTTTTCATTTTGGCAGGATATTATTTATCCACACGATTTGTTGAATTATTAGATGATATCGTATTACCTTTTATTATTTTATTTTTAACTGTGATCGGAGCTTATTTCTTTTTCAGAAGTTCAGTGTCTCTTATATTAAAAATAATTAAATCATTTAAAAGTGGAAATGTAACTGTAAATGATGTTATTTTCACTTCTTCATTAATGTTTAGGATTAGAAAGAATGCTTTCTCTTTAACAATCATTTCTATTATTTCTGCTATTACCGTATCGGTCCTATGTTTTGCAGCAATTAGTCGAGGATCTTTAAGTAAAGAAATTTCATTAGAATCACCTTATGAAGTAACAACGAACAACGACATCTTGTCTGAAAAGTTAAAATATCAATTAGAGCAACAGCATATTGCATATAACTATAATTATAAGCAAGTAGTGTACACGCATTTATATAAAGATTATCTATTTGATGTAAATGCAGCTAGACCTTATTCGGTGACTGTAACAAGTGAAGATTACTTTTCAAATGTTTCTTTGAAAAAAGGACAAGCAGATTTAATTATCCCAGAAGATGTTATTCCTGAATTAACTAAACATCGACCACACGGGACAACACTGATTGGTACGAAACGACATCATATTAAAGTTCAACTGCGAAAAGTGATTCATAAAGTTTATTTTAAAGAGAGTATAGATTTAGGTGGACCGACACTCGTGCTTAATAACGAGGATTATCAATTTATAAAACAACATGTTAAAAATAAGGACATCATTTCTCAACATGGTTTTGATTTAAAACATACAAAAGATATACCTAGATTAGAAAAGACTATCAATCACATGAATCAGAATTTAAAAACTAGAAGTCAGATAGCAAGCGAAATTTCAAGTTTAACAGGAATTTTATTATTTGTAAGTTCTTTTTTAGGTGTTGCATTTCTTATAGCAACTGGATGTATTATCTATATTAAACAAATTGATGAAACTGAAGATGAATTAGAAAATTATTCAATATTACGTAAATTAGGTTTTACTCAAAAAGATATGGATAGAGGTCTAAAATTGAAAGTGGCGTTTAACTTTGGACTACCTTTAGCTATTGCTTTACTTCATGCATATTTTGCAGCACTTGTATTTATGAAATTTATAGGATTCACAAATCAAACGTCCATTTTTATCGTTATGATTATTTATACAATCGTATATAGTATGTTTGCATTTATTGCTTATAATCATTCTAAGCGAACGATCAATCACTCAATTTAAGAGAGAATATTTCGAGTTTGTAAAGAATTTGTAAATTTATTGTAGAGATGAAAAATTTATGATATTTTCAATTAGAGACAACTTAGGCGTTAAGTAGAAGTGTATCGTAACTGGTATAACATTATATTTACATAAATTTTACAAAAGCTTTCTAAATAATGTTTTAAAATAAGCTATTGTAAATGTAGCTCATTTTTAAATTGTCTTAAATTAAATAATAAACGTGTGATTGATAGCAATCGCTAAAATGGAGGCATTATAATGTTCACTAAGAAAAAGGATAAGTTTATGGTTCAATTAGAAGAAATGGTATTTAATCTGGACCGTGCAGCTGTAGAATTCGGAAAAATGGATTTTAATACCCATTTAGATTTAAAAGCTTATTCTGATAACATTAAAACGTACGAGTCACATGGTGACGAACTTATGCACAAAGTCATTAGCGACTTAAATCAAACATTTATCACTCCTATTGAACGAGAAGACATTCTATCATTGTGTAATGCAATCGATGATGTACTTGATGCAATGGAAGAAACATCTGGAATGTTTGAAATGTATTCAATTGAATATACTGATGAATATATGGCTGAATTTGTTGACAATATTCAAAAAGCTGTCGCTGAAATGAAATTAGCAGTTGGTTTACTTGTTGATAAAAAATTATCTCACATGAGAATTCATTCAATTAATATTAAAGAATTTGAAACAAATTGTGATGGTATATTAAGACAATCAATTAAACATATCTTTAATAGTGAAACCGATCCAATCACTTTAATTAAAATTAAAGATATTTACGAAAGCTTAGAAAATATCGCTGATAAATGTCAAGCTGTTGCTAACAACTTTGAAACAATTATCATGAAAAATAGCTAAGGGAGTTTTAAATTATGGAATATGTATTAGTCATCACTATAGCTATCGTTGCATTTTCTTTAGTCTTTGACTTTATCAATGGCTTTCATGATACAGCAAATGCAATTGCTACTGCGGTTTCTACACGTGCATTGACACCAAGAACAGCTATTCTTCTAGCGGCAATTATGAACTTTATAGGTGCACTTACTTTTACAGGGGTAGCTGGAACAATTACTAAAGATATCGTAGATCCATTTAAATTACAAAATGGTCTAGTAGTAGTATTAGCGGCTATTATCGCTGCTATTGTTTGGAATTTGGTTACTTGGTTATATGGTATACCAAGTTCTTCATCTCATGCCTTAATCGGCGCTATTGCTGGAGCTGCAATAGCTGCACAGGGGTTTACAGTATTACATTACCAAGGTTTTACTAAGATTATCATTGTATTAATTATTTCACCAATTATCGCATTTTGTGTTGGTTTTATCATGTATACAATTGTTAAAATTATTTTTAAAAATGCGAATCTTACGAGAGCAAATCGTAATTTCCGCTTTTTCCAAATGTTTACTGCAGCGCTTCAATCGTTTTCACATGGTACAAATGATGCTCAAAAATCAATGGGTATTATTACTCTTGCTTTGATTGTAGCGAATTTACAAGATCCATCGAATGTGGAACCAGTATTATGGGTTAAAATTGCTTGTGCCACAGCAATGGGTCTAGGAACTGCAATTGGTGGTTGGAAAATTATTAAAACAGTAGGCGGAAATATAATGAAAATACGACCTGCTAATGGGGCAGCTGCTGATTTATCTTCAGCATTAACGATTTTCGTTGCTTCATCATTACACTTTCCATTATCTACAACACATGTTGTATCGTCATCAATTTTAGGTGTAGGTGCATCAAATCGTGCAAAAGGTGTAAAGTGGAATACAGCTCAACGTATGATTATTACATGGATTATTACATTGCCAATTTCTGCTATTTTAGCAGCAATTATATTTTGGATTTTAAATATTTTTCTTTAAGGTAAAATAACCACAAAATAAGCTTGAGACATGTTTATGTCTCAAGCTTATTTTGTGGTTTGAATCATATTAATGAATATAGTTATAGTTAGAAACTAATGAAGCAGGAATCACACGAGTATCTGTGTTATAAGGGCCATATGTATAATTCATTTCTGAAATTAGAATACTACCATCTGGATTCACACGCTCCACGTATGCTACATGGCCATAATACCCAGCAGTCGATTGCATAATTGCTCCAACAGTAGGAGTATGATTAACAATATAACCATCTGAGGCAGCATTATAAGTCCAATACTTAGCATCAGACCAATATGTACTAATGGGTAATCCAGCTTGGGCGCGACGATTAAACACATACCATGTACATTGCCCAGCAGTGTATAAATTTTGATGGTTAAAGGTTGGTGAAGCATTAGTAGATGATGAGTTTGTAGTACTCGAACTACTTGGAATTTTTAATACTTGACCAGGGTAAATTAAATAATTTTTCAAATTATTTGCATTCATTAAGTTAGTAACTGAAGTTCCATATTTATTAGCGATACGAGAAAGTGAATCACCAGATTGAACAGTATAAGTAGTAGAAGACTTACTTGATAAACTACTTGATGTAGTAGATGTTGTAGTTGACGATCCATTAATAGTTAGTACTTGTCCTGGAAAAATTAAATTACCATTTAATTGATTATTTCGTTTAAGCTCATCAATAGTGGTATTGTATTTGTTTGCAATACTCCATAAAGAATCTCCAGGTTGAACAGTATGTTGTGTTGATGCTTCAGCATGATGAGAGAAAAATGCTACAGCTCCTGACGCAATAGATAACGTAAAAGCTAACTTTTTCAAACTACGTACCCTCCTTGAATTTTAAAATTTATTTTTAGAATTTAATATTGTTAAATTTGTATAATTTACCTTTTTATATCACATGCATATACTATCAAAAAAATATAAGAATATGTGGATTGTTATTATCTTGTAATATGATTAAAAGTAATACGATTTTTTGTAAATAGATAAAAACCCTTGATACAGTAGTTTTTAACAGTTTTATTTAGATAAAATTAAATTGCTTTAAAAAGAAATTTGTAATATTTCTTACAGTAAAATTGAAGCAAGGACGTATCGTGTAAGAGGTAAGTTGAATTGTTTTTAATGATTTAAACTTGTAATAATTTTTGTATTTTCTTGATAAGATACCTACTTAAAAGTAAATAAATTATACTATTTTTTTATTCTCAACAAATATTGTACAATTAATGTAAGATACTATTTAAAAGAGGAGTATAAGATGCCGAGTTCTTCAAATTTAGTAAATCATCAACATCAAAACGCACGTTCAAAAGATAATACTCAACAAAACCATGCATATCGTAAAGTTTGGCTATTTTTTACATATTATTGGCTTATTTTTGGGATTGGCTGTTATTTAGGTCAATATTTGCCTGTAGAATGGCGACGTCCTTTATCAATCACATTATTTGTTATTGTATTAGCGACGTTATTTATTAAAAGAGCACGTAAATATGGTCTTATTATTTCGCATATCTATGCTATTATTATTGGCTTATTATCGTATGCAACATTTTCAATGTATATGCAAAATTTAGGCGCAGACGTTTTTTATAAAAATATATTGTTAGCCATTATAGCGTTCATTGTATTTGGAATATTGGGGTATTTTGTCATTAATGATGCTTCTAGCTTAGGTAAATATTTATTTGTAACATTAATTGCGCTTATTATTGCTAGTCTAGTTGGCTTATTTATTCGTAATTCAATATTCCATATCGTTATTACAATGGTTAGTTTAGTCTTGTTTTTACTATATACATTATTTGATTTTAATCGTATGAAACATGGTAGATTTACGCCAAGAGAAATGGGTTTTAATTTATTTCTTAATTTATTAAATATCATCAAAGATATATTGAATTTAGCAAATCGCTTTAAAAACTAGACATTCATATTTATAATAAGTTGAATATTTAGAAAAGATGTTCTCACATTGTTTTCAAAACATTTTAAATAAAGAGTAGTCTAAAGCTGTTTATTTTATTAAAGTAAGAAGGCAATTATAGAGCATCTTTTTTAAATAATTATGAAATGTATTTAATATAAAATTAAACTTAATTTAATTTTATACGTATTTTTGATTTAGTATTAATGTTGTGATAGATTTACATTTAAACACTTATAAATTAGCATTTTTATATAAACACATTAAAAGAAGGACTACCAAGATTAGAAAGAGGTTAGTATATGTCTAATGGGTATTTTCACGTACTTACTAAGCATGAATATCAAATGACACGTTGTCAAGATGGTATCATATTGCTGTTCCCAATAAAAGGTTCATTAGAAATTCAACATTTTGCCAAAAAAGTGACGATTAATAACGATATCTACGTTATAAACAATAAAGATATTTTTTCAATTAATAAGAATGAGAAAACAATAATGATTTATATTGCAAGTGATTGGTTTAAAGAAGAAGGATTTAATTTCTTTGATTATAAATATTCAATTAATTTAGTTAAATCTATTAATGCAATAAAAAAAGCATTATTACAGATAACAATGAATCATATTAATCATAAATCTGTTTCAGAAGATAACAAATACATAGTTGACATTGTTCAAATTATTGGAAGACAAGGTAGTGTTGAAATAGATATTGCTAATGATCAATATAATTATGCTTATTATGGGGAGTTAAGTGAAGTATTAGACTATATTAACGAAAATATTGAAAAGAAATTAACATTAAAAGACGTTTCATCTAATCTATTTACATCTAAATCTAATTTATCATCACAATTTACACAGTTGTTAAATATTAGTTTTAAAACTTATGTAGACACTTTGAAGATTGCAAATTCATTTGAATTATTATTGAAAACAAACGATACGATTAGTTTAATTAGTGAAAAAGTAGGGTTTAGTAATGCATCAAGTTATTCTAAAACGTTCAAAAGTTATATGGGAATGACACCAAATGAATATAGATCGTGTAATAAATATGAAAAAATGATTTTTATGGATTATGAAACTCATATTGATGATAGTTTACAAAATATAAGAGATATGATTCAGTCACAACAATATTATTATCAAAAGAAAACAGAACATAAAATATATATCGATTCAAAATTAGATACGTTTATTAAACCTTATCAATGTGTAGTACAGATCAATACGATTGAAGAAATAAAACTGTTATTTTTAGAGAAATATATCGATTATCTTGACGAGAGTCCGTCATTAATGATTTATGTAAGAGCGGATATGAAAGAAATAAAAGAACACTTCACTGTTAAAGAACTTCAGCGAATATTTGAATATATTATTAGAAAAAATCTAAATATAAGTTTTAAACTTGAGGATTTAAATCTAATTGACTTCCTTGAAATGACATATGAAAATGTATTAGATTATCTTGAAATAAACCAAGTTGAAGTAAATGTAAATCACGAATTGGGGATTGTTTTTGATTTAGAAAAGATTGATTTAAAAGCCATTTATCGTATGATATTAAAAATACAACATAAAACAAATCGGTTTTCTTTTGGATTAGAAATTAGTAACTTGCTAAATAATCCAGTTTTGTTTAAAACTTTAGAATCGCAAATTAAAAGAGTGAATTTCCAATTTCTGTTTATTGATAATTCAAAACTAAATCAACCCTATTTAATAGAAGATAATAATCGTTTATTAGTAAAGAATATATTACGATATCAAAATATACGTGAAATTTTAAATCACATTGATTTAGAAAATCAAAGAATCATATTTTTAAACGTTGAAAATCATGCGTTTTTAAATAGTGAATATAATGACTTAAATAGTAGTGCCCCGTTAATTGTAGAAACAAACATTAAATCAGCTCAACACTTTGATGGTATTGGTTTCAATTTTAGACAGGATAGTCATCAATTTAATGCTTTACATCTTTTTGATGAAAAAGGTTTTAAAACAATATTAGGGACAATGATGGCATATATCATGACGCTTAGTCAGGAACCAAAATACATTAAAGATCACTATATAGTGATTGAAAAAGAAAATAAATTCATACTATTTATATATGATTGGCGTGTTCTAGAAAGTGAATCACGAAATGCTAATTATGAAAAAACTGATATATATGTAGATTTTAAACATAAGACAAATAAAAATCATCTTATAAAAATTCAAAAGTTTGATGATTATAATGGCAATATTAATCATATTATTACTGAAGACATACGTAATCGTTATCAATGGTCTAAAACATTCTTGAAGAAAGTAAATCGTTTATTACATTCTTCTTTTAAAATTAGAGAACATGACTTTAATAAAGAGGCATTACAAATTAAACTTGATTATAACGGGCTTTATATAATTGAGATATATAAATAATAAATTTCATCTCAAAAAAGTTTTGCACAACAATATTTGAGTTTGTTGGTAAATTTAACAAAAAATTCAAAACAAATGCAAAAGACAGAACTCCAAAATTAAAGGATAATATATGTTGAATTGTTCGCTTTTATTGGAGGTGCAAATGCTTGAGTAACGATGAATTAAATCGCTTGCTGAAAATCTATAAACAATATAAAGCGTTGTCTGAATATATAGACAAAGAATACAAACTAACCTTAAATGATTTAGCTTTATTAAAATTAGCTTATGAATACACAGCAGACGATCAAATTTTAATGCAAACATTCTTAAAAGTTGCAATTGAAGAACTAGAATTAAGTAGAACAAAATTACTTGTTTCTATACGCAGACTAATAGAAAAAGAGAAATTAAGTAAGGTTCGATCAACAGAAGATGAACGTAAAATTTTTATCTATATGAACAAATCTAATATTGATCAATTTAATGCTTTATTTAATGATGTAGAAAGATTTTTAAGTAATTAACTAAATGAATTGGGAGAGTACTGACAGGGGGATGCTTTGTCAGTATTTTATTTTTTTTAAAGAAGTAACATTTTTTCAATTTAGACAATAAATTATTAATACTATATAATAAGTAGTATTGAGTAAGAAAGCGAGATGACAATATGGGACGTAAATGGAATAATATTAAAGAAAAAAAAGCCCAAAAAGATAAAAATACTAGTAGAATATATGCAAAATTTGGTAAAGAAATTTATGTAGCGGCTAAATCAGGGGAGCCAGATCCTGAATCAAATCAAGCATTAAGACTTGTGCTAGAAAGAGCAAAAACATATTCTGTTCCAAATCATATTATAGATAGAGCCATTGATAAAGCTAAAGGTGGTGGAGATGAAAATTATGACCATCTACGTTATGAAGGATTTGGTCCAAGTGGCTCCATGATTATTGTAGATGCCTTAACTAATAACGTGAATCGTACAGCATCAGATGTTAGAGCAGCATTTGGAAAAAATGGTGGTAATATGGGTGTATCTGGTTCAGTAGCTTATATGTTTGACCATACTGCAACGTTTGGTATCGAAGGGAAATCTGCCGATGACGTCCTAGAAACATTGATGGAACAAGATGTAGATGTAAGAGACGTTATTGAAGAAGATGGCTTGACGATTGTGTATGCAGAACCTGATCAATTTGCACAAGTACAAGATGCACTACGTCAATCAGGTGTAGAAGACTTTAAAATTGCAGAGTTTGAAATGTTACCTCAGACTGACATTGAACTTTCAGCAGATGATCAAGCAACACTTGAAAAACTTATTGATGCACTTGAAGATTTAGAAGATGTTCAAAATGTTTTCCATAATGTGGACTTAAAATAATGAAATACACGGCTTCGTTTTGGATACAATCGTTAGACTTGGAATCTCATCCAGAAGGTGGATATTATAAAGAAACTATTCGACCAGAGGGTATAAAGAAAGAAGAAAGGGCATCTTTTAGTAGTATACTTTTCTTATTAAAAGCAGATGATATCTCGCATTTTCATCGTATAGATGCTGATGAAGTATGGTATTATCATGCTGGTGTATCACTAGAGATACATATGTTAACTGAAGATGGCCAGTATCGTAGTGTCTTGTTAGGTCCAAATGTAGACCATGGAGAAGTGCTACAATATGTTGTTCCCAAAGGAACCATTTTTGCTTCGAGTGTACCTCATTCGGAAGGTTATAGTTTAGTAGGCTGTATGTGTCAACCTGCATTTGAATTTAAGTATTTTGAATTATTCACACAAGATGAGTTGATAGAAGTATATCCACAATATCGCCGAATGATTCAAAAATATGCATTGAAAAACATTGAGTATTAATAATTAGACACTTCATTCATCTAGTTAAGTATAACTACATGAATGAAGTGTCTTTTTTAAAAAGAGATAGAGGACACCATTGCTGACATGCTTCTATTCAGCAGTACCAAAAAGTTCATTAGCTAATTCTACAACATAAGCTAATTTGTTCCATTGCTCTTGTTCAGTTAGAGCATTCCCTTCTTCTGTAGAAGCAAAACCACATTGTGGACTAATACAGATATGGTCAATATTTACATATTGTTCTGCTTCTTTAATTCTTTTTTTAATTGTGTCTTTATTTTCCAATTCACCTGTTTTAGAGGTGATAAGTCCTAAAACTGCATAAGCATTGTCATTAAAGAAACGAAGCGGTTCGAAATCACCTGAACGTTCATCATCATACTCTAAAAAGAAACCATTTAAATTTTCTTTAAATAGGTAAGGGGCGATGGCTTCATATCCTCCAGAAATTGCCCAAGTTGATTTATAGTTACCACGACAAATATGAGTAGTCAGAATTAAATCATTTGGCAGTCCTTCGATCGCTTTATTAATCACTTTATAGGCCAAATCACGTGCTTTTAGTTTTTCATCTTCAGAACGTTGACGACCTCTCACTTTTTGAGTACCGTCAGTTAAACCAGCCCAGTATACGTCATCTAATTGAATATAGCGCGCTCCTAAGTCATAAAATGCTTGTAGCGTTTCATGATAAACTTTGGCAATATCATTTGCAAAATCTTCTATATTAGGGTAAATCGTTTCATTTAAAATATTAGGGTGGAATAATTGATTTGGACTAGGTATTGATACTTTAGCAGTTGCGCGACCAGCCACTTTTTTATATAAAAACTTAAAGTGTTCAAAGTGTGGATGATTTGAATTAAATGATACTTTGTCCACAATTCTCACATTATGTGCACGTGTTTCTACACCTTCAAATTCTAATCCGTGGTCAGGAGTATATCCTTATACGCCATTAATATTCTCTAGAAAATCAAAGTGCCACCAACTTCTACGAAATTCTCCATCTGTAATGCTATGTAAACCAATCTCAATTTGTTTTTCAATAATACGTTCGATTTCTTCATCTTCAATACGTGTTAATTCTTCTAAAGATAATTCGTTATTATTAAACTTAAATCTCGCTTCTTTTAGGCGTTTAGGACGTAATAAACTTCCCACGTGATCTGCTCGAAAAGGTCTAACTGTCATATATAAAACGCTCCTTTTATTTAGAATTTTCAGATAATATAGAATAAAACTATCAAATCTTAGTGTTTTTGTCAATTTTACCTAAAAATTTAATAGTTGTAGTAAAATGAAATTGAAAAATTAATAAATTTATATGCTAAAAGTAATAAAGCATGGCATAAGATGACATGGTTTACTTAGTTTAATATAATAATGACAAGGAGTTGGTGGCTTTATGAAAATTAAATACATAGATAAACGTCACTGGCGTCGCCTAATTGAACGTGATTACATAGAAGTTAAGGTAAATAATAATAGGTTTAAAGGTATTATTGGCTTGGTCACGATGAAAAAGGTGCGTGAGCCTTTAGAGGTGACGGTGGTCGATCAAAATGTAGTTGTAGTAGATAATAACTATAAATGGCTACAAATTTTGCCAGAAAAAAAACGCTATAGTATTACTGCAATGTTTGATGATAAGGGGAATCCATTAGAGTACTATTTTGATATTAACATTAAAAATATTACTCAAAAAGGGAACGCGAGAACATTAGATTTATTTTTAGATGTGTTGGTTTTACCATCCACTGGTGAATATGAGTTAGTAGATGAACATGATTTAGAACTAGCTTTGAAAAATGGACAAATTACGAAGAAACAATACCATGAAGCCTATATTATCGCTCATCAATTGATGATTGAGATTGAGGACAATTTTGCAGAGATACATCATCGAATTATGCATTGTTATAAAAAGATGATAGGTAAATTAAATAAGCATAAGAAAGCGTAATTATATTTCTTTAATACTAAAACAATAATGAAATAGTATCAATTTTATTTACCATCATAGCCGTATTCGTGGATAAACATAAGGGGGAAGCTATGAAAATTGAAGATTATCAATTACTAATTACATTAGATGAGACGAAAACGTTAAGAAAAGCTGCTGAAATTTTATATATATCACAACCAGCAGTCACGCAACGCTTAAAAGCAATTGAACATGCGTTTGGAGTAGAAATATTTATTCGTACTAAAAAACAATTAATTACTACTACAGAAGGTGCAATGATTATCGAACATGCACGTGATATGTTGAATCGAGAAAAAATGTTTTTCGATAAAATACAAGCACATATAGGGGAAGTAAATGGAACCATATCTATAGGATGTTCATCTTTAATTGGACAAACAATATTGCCCCGTGTATTGAGTTTGTATAATACACAATTTCCTAATGTAGAAATACAAGTTCAAGTGGGTTCAACAGAGCAAATTAGATCTAATCATAGAGATTATCACCTTTTAATTACCAGAGGGAATAAAGTAATGAATTTAAAAAATATCCATTTATTTGATGATGAACATTATTTTATTTATCCAAAAGAACGTCATGAAGATGTGTCAAAGTTACCATTTATTGAATTTCAAGCAGATCCAATATATATCAATCAAATTAATCATTGGTATAGTGAAAAATTTGGACAAGATTATCATGCTACCATTACAGTAGATCAAGTGGCAACATGTAAAGAAATGCTAATAAGTGGTGTAGGAGTAACTATTCTTCCAGAAATAATGATGAAGAATATTGATCATCACGTATTTGAATTTGAAAAAGTCAACATTGATGGTCTTCCGTTAATCCGCTCAACGTATATGAGTTATGATAGTAGTATATTGCAACTACCACAAGTTGATGCTTTTGTTTCTTTAATGCTTAATTTTACTAAATAATAGTTAATCAATATTGCAATTTAAAAGAAGAATAGAGGTATAATATATGTTTTCAGCACTATTGCATATTAAAAACTATAAATTATTTCTTATTAATATGATGCTCTTAGGAATGGGTATTGCCATTACAGTGCCATACTTTGTTTTATTCGCAACAAATGAACTAGGAATGTCGACAAATCAGTTTGGTGTTCTTTTAGCTTTGGCTGCAGTCAGTCAATTTACTGTAAATGCGATTGTTGCTAGATTTTCAGATACACATCATCTTAATCGGAAAATACTTATTATTTGTGCACTATTTATGGGAGCACTTAGTTTTTCTATATATTTTTACATCCATCATATATGGCTATTTATTATAGTATATGCGATATTTCAAGGATTATTCGCACCTGCAATGCCCCAATTATATGCATCCGCTAGAGAATCTATTAATGCGTCTTCATCCAGAAATAATGCAAAATTTGCTAATACTGTCTTAAGATCAATGTTCTCTTTTGGCTTTTTATTTGGTCCACTCATTGGTGCATATCTCATTCAATTTATGGGCTACGCAGGGCTATTTGGCGGCACAGTTATCATTTTATTATTTACACTGTTGTTACAAATATTCTTTTATAAAGATTTAAATCTGACTATAAACGAACAAGTTAAAGATACTGCTAGTATTGAAATAACTGCACCTAATATGTTAAAAGATAAAGCTTTATTTATTCCATTTATTGCTTTTATACTTCTACATATTGGTCAGTGGATGTATACAATGAATATGCCATTATTCGTTACAGAATATTTGAAAGAACGAGAAGGTTATGTAGGTACTTTAGCAAGTTTATGTGCTGGCTTAGAGGTGCCTTTTATGGTTATATTAGGGATTTTAGCATCCAAATTATCTACACGCACTTTGCTTATACTAGGAGCCATAAGTGGTGGTCTATTTTATTTTAGTATTGGTATATTTGAAAATATATATATGATGATGATAGGACAAGTATTTTTAGCATTTTATTTAGCGATTTTATTAGGACTGGGTATTAGTTATTTCCAAGATATACTACCTGACTTTCCTGGTTATGCGTCGACTTTATTTGCTAATGCAATGGTAATAGGACAATTATGTGGAAATTTATTAGGTGGCGTAATGAGTCATTGGGTTGGATTAGAAAACGTTTTTTATGTTTCTGCCTTATCTATTTTTATTGGTATGATTTTAATATTGTTCACTAAAGATCAAAAGTTTACATCCTCAACTATGAATATACAATAATTAAAAGAAATGATTATGTATGAAAATAAAAGTCTGGGACTTTAAATCCTTCGACAAATGAAAAAGACCACTTTTTCTATTGAAATAATAGAAAAAGGGTCTTTTTTATAATTATTTAATTTATATGTAGCTCAAAGAGTTGTTATGTTTTTGAGAATAATGTTCTAGGCTCTTATTTCATATTTTTATAACACAGTATTTGAATCTTCATCAACAAAATGATGTTCTATATAGAAAGCAATAGGTGTAATAATTATAGAAATGATAATAAATGCCCAATTATTAATTTGAATACTAGGTCCATATGCTAAAAATGACTGTGGAATAAAAAATACATAAAATAGTGCTACTACTAGTAATGCAATAATACAGTAATTAAACCACCAAATCCAATGCGAATTATTAAAACACTGTAATTGAACAGTTTTAAAAACGACTAAAATAAAGAGAAATATAATAGTTAAACCAATGATGAGCGTAATAGGAAAGGTATATAAATATACTTCATTATGATTATCAGGAACAAAAAAACCGATAAACCCCTTAAAGAAAAAGAATATACCCATTAAAAAGATAAAATTTCTAAAAATAGATTTAACAATATTTTTAAATGTTTCATTTGGTAGGGATTTAAGTTGTTTTTTAGCGTGTGCTTTTGGGTCATGATCGAAAAATTCAAGAGCTAAAGTTCCATCATTTTCTGCGGCAAGTAACTCCTTCAAAATACGATTGAGCATGAGTTCACTATCATGCGGATTTACACGTAAATCTGATCTAATATAAGTCATATAGTTTTCAAAGATTTCTCGATCCGTATTATTTAAACGCATGGATTTCACGTTGTTTTCGCGGGCTAATGTTGCAGTCGATTTCATTTATTATCCCCTTAAAAATAAAAATGTTTAAAAGTTTTAAAAGTTGATTATTATATATTAAATATGAATAATCATATCATAGTTATGTAAAGAATATAATGTATAAATAGGAAGAATATAAAATGAGAAGTCTTTCAATTACTGATGATCAATTAATTGAGAATATTGCAAGTATTCATGAATATTACTTAGAAAAAAGTGGATTAAATTATCATGCTACAACGCTCTCTATAGCTTTAAGACAAGAAATGATTGAGAGAAGATTAAACATGAACCAAGATATTATTTATGTTATTGAGTCAAAACATGATTTTAGAGAACCTTCTGCTTTCATTTGGGGTCATTTTGAAACGAGTACGAAAGTGGTAACGATTGAAATGTTATATACACACCCTCATTGTCGAAACAGTGGGATAGCTACTAATTTAAAATTGGCATTAGAACAATGGGCGATAGAAAAAGATGCACATTCTATCGAAAGCACAGTGGATGCGAATAATGAACAAATGATTCATATCAATCGTGAACAAGGATATGATATAACTCATGTTAAAATGCGAAAAGACTTAAAATAATAAAATGAATCATGCCACATTTCATGTTAAAATAAGTGTTATTGATATATATTTAAAGGAGAAATATATGAAGAAGTGGATTGTACTTTTACTATTAGCGACTTTAATATTGTCAGCATGTGGTAAAAGTGAAGAAAAAGTATCTTTAGAAAATGATATTAAACAGCTAGAAAAAGAAAATAAAGATTTAAAAAATGAAAAAAATAATCTAGAGAAACAAAAAGAAAAGCTCAATGCGCAACGAGAAAAGTTACAAAAAGAAGTAGATAGTTCTGTTGCCAAAGAATCAGTTAAACAAGAAACTGAAAAATCCAAAAAGGATAACTCAAGTCAAACGAATTTATCAAATGAAAGTTCTAGTAGTACTGAAGAACAAAGTAGTGACTCAAATAGTGAACAATCAAGTAATAATACAAGCTCTAGTTCGTCTACAGAGAACAACTAATATCGGTTTTAAAAGGCTGCAGGTTTGGCGATAGAATAAGAAGGGTAATAGTATTTAAATACATTTTGAATATAATATCCATATATTTGAAAATAAAGTTTAAAAATATAATAATAAAATTCAGCACATAATTTATAGTATTGGAGAGATAACTATGCATGAACATGATTTTCAAATTCTAGAGGGACGTGACCTTACACTTCCAGAATTAGGTAAAGAGATTGAAAATATTACTGGACGTACAGTAACTCATTCAACTGGAGACATTAAACGTGTTGTAGCACACTTGCCAAATTTTGAATCAGAAAGTGATACTTTTGTAGCTACTTTTAAACTTAATCATCGTAATGATTATATCGATGCAACATTTGTAGCACCTAAAAATCAACGTGATAAGTTAAAAGAAATTCCAGTACATATCGAATTAATAAGTTATATTTCAAAAAATTAATAATTTTTTAATCAAAATGAACGAAACGAAGTGTGTTATGGTTATATACTCCATGTCACACTTTTTTCATAATTGTATTTGGGTAATGGAGTGTGGATAAATGGTTGTTTATATAGAAACAGAAAGATTGAGATTGCGTGATTGGGAAGAAAAAGATTTATTATCTTTTCAAAAAATGAATGCAAATCCTCAGGTAAGACGCTATTTTCCAAGTCTATTAAGTTATAGACGTTCAGAATTAGATATGCAACGAATGGATGATATTTTAAAAGAAAAAGGAATTGGGCTGTTTGCTGTTGAGCTTAAAGAGACAGGAGCATGGCTAGGATATATAGGGTTAAACTACTTACCAAAAGATAGTAAATATCCTTTTGAAAATTTACCTATATATGAAATTGGATGGCGACTTATCCCTGAAGTATGGGGGAATGGTATTGCTACTGAAGGTGCTATGGCTGTTTTAGAGTATGCAAAAGAAAAAGGCATAGAAGAAGTATTTAGTCTTACTGCTGAGGGGAATTTGGCCTCTCGAAAAGTAATGGAAAAAATTGGGATGTCATTATTTGATTATTTTGAACTACCTGACCTAAGTAAATATCATCCACTTAAAAGACATGTAAGATATCAAAAAAAGTTAAACATATAAATATTAATAAATAAATACTAGAAGATAAATAGAAACCCTAGAGGCTTTTAGCATATTAAAAGTTATGGACTACATTAAAAATGTGACGATAAAAAACAAATTTATTTCTAGTCCTAGACGCAAATATAGAAACACTCAACACGAAAGTCTCTACATTTGGTGCCGAAATTAGGATGGGCCAACGAATTCTTTCTGAATTCGTTGGCCCATCTTTTTTTATAATATTAATCAATCATAGGTTCTAACACCAAGAGGTTTATAATTAAGTAATCCATCAATTAGAGCCTCTTTAGTATCATATAAAGGTGCTAACTCTTTATATTTTTTATCGATAAAACCTTCTTCAATCATATGATCAATCAAAATTTGAAGCGGATTAAAGAATCCATTTAAATTAAAGATACCGATTGGTTTTTGATGTATACCAATTTGTGCCCAGCTATACATTTCGAAAAATTCTTCAAGAGAACCAGCTCCTCCTGGTGCCATAACAAAAGCATCTGCTAATTCAGTCATTTTTTCTTTGCGTTCGTGCATTGAGTCTACAAGAATGAGCTCACTTACTTTTTGACTTGTAATTTCACGTTCATCTAACATTTTAGGCATCACTCCAATTGCACGGCCTCCGTAATCTAGTACGCCATCTTGAATAGCGCCCATGATACCTACTGAACCCGCTCCAAAAATGAGTTCATAACCTTGTTCAGCCATATATTTTCCTAATTGATATGCTTCTTTAACATAAATAGGATTATTCCCTTTACTTGCTCCACAATATACTGCTATACGTTTCATTTTGTATCCTCCATTAATTGATTAAGTAAGGTTTGAAAAACATCACAAAAATGCTGTCGGTCTGCTTTTGAAAAAGGGGAGGGTCCTTTATGACGTCCACCTTGTTTTCTAATTTGTGCATTATTATAACGCTGTTGAAGTAATATATCTATATTATTTTCGTTATAGATAAATCCTTTATGATGCATTATAATTCTAGCTTTCTTTAGTAACAAACTAGCTAATCCATAATCTTGAGTAATCACAATATCGCTAGTTGTTACAAGTTGTATAATTTTGTAATCCACTGCATCTGGTCCATCATCAACGTATAATATATTTACATGACTTGGATAATGAGAAATATGACTAAAGCTCCGTAAAATCGTAACAAAAAAGCCTGTCTCAGCTGTTAAATCAATAATTTCATTAACGACTGGACAAGCATCACCATCAACAAATATGGTTGTCATTATTTATTTGTAGCCTTTTCTGAATGTAACACTTTATCTTGAGTGATAATACTGTCGGCATTATAGTTATCATATTTCTTCATTTCTTTAATTCGCTGTTTTTCATTATGTTTTTGAATTTTTTCTTCTTCTTTATGACGTTTATCAATATTTTTTTGAAGCTTTTTCTCTAATTTAGAAGATTGTTTATGGTTCTTTTTAGCTAATTTTGATCCTTTTTTCTTAATATATTTAGGGTCATTTTCTTTAGCAATTTTTTTGAGTTCGCGCTTATTATCGAACTCTTGTTTTTTATCACCAAAGTAATCTTTAACATCAGATGCCTTATTTGCTACTGTATGTGTAGCATGTGAAGTTGCATGCGAAGCTTTTTGAACATCTGGATGAGACTTGATTTTTTTACGTTCTACAACTAGTGGTACGATAAATATCGGTAACACGTTAATTACTGTTTTAATAACTTGTTTTTTGTCCATACTCGTTGCCTCCATAAAATTTTCTTTCTCTTTCATTACCCTATGATACAGGAATTCAAACGATTGCACTGGATTAAAATAGTGATTTAAAATTTTTATAAAAAAACACTAAAATTCAAAAAGAATTTTAGTGTCATATCATTAAATTCCTTTACCAATACCGAATCCGAAATAAAGAATAGCAATGAAAATAACTAATACGATTCGATAAATCGCAAATGGTACTAACTTCACTTTATTAATTAAATGTAAGAACGTTTTAATAGCGATTAAACCGACAATAAATGCTGCTAAGAATCCAATGATATAAAATGGGACATGTGCAAGATCAATATATTGATAATTTTTAAGTAATGATAATGCACTTGCTGCTAACATAATTGGGACTGCCATAATAAATGTGAAATCAGAAGCAGATTTATGATTGAGTTTCATTAATACCCCAGTAGAAATTGTTGATCCAGATCTACTGAAACCAGGCCACATTGCGACTGCTTGAGAAATACCAATGACAAATGCTTGTAAATAATTAATTTGATCGACTGTTTGCGGATGTTTTACTTTAGTACTGTATTTATCAGCAATAATCATATAAATAGCGCCAATGAATAAACCAATCATTACAGTAGGTACACTAAATAAATGCGCTTCAATAAAGTCATCAAAAAGAACACCTAAAATTCCAGCTGGAATCATACCTATTAATACATGAAGTAAGTTCAATCGGCGAGGTTTAGAACGCATTCCCTCACTATGAGCAACGTGTTTGTATTTTCCAATATGTAACATTTCGAAGTAACGTTCACGGAACACCCATGCAGCAGCAAAAACAGAACCTAGTTGAATGACAATTTTAAAAGTAAAAGCTGAATGAGAACCTAAAAATTGAGACGATTTTAACCACATATCATCTACAAGAATCATATGTCCAGTAGATGAAACAGGAGCAAATTCAGTAAGACCTTCTACAATACCTAAAATTAACGCCTTAATAAATTCAATAATTATCATAAGTAACCTCTTTCTTTTATGTAAAAAATGAACTTTTATTTATGCTAAATATTTTATTTTAAAAAATTCACTTTATTATCATAGCATATTGAAATAATAATTTACTAATAATTACTGGTGTATATGACAATAATGTCATGTTGTTTTGAAATAAAATATTATTTTGTTGTATTGTGTGGAAGATGATGAATTCAAAGAAATGACATAATATTGTCACTTAACTTTGAAATCAATTAAATGATTATTTGTGATCAAGCTTCTATAATAAAGCATTAGGTGAAGAAAGTTGAAAAATTTAATGAGTTTAGTCTTTAAATATAAATTATTTCCAATTTTTATGGGAATGACTAGTGTATTGTTAGCCATATGTGTAGTGATTCAAAATATTGGAATTGCTGAGTTTTTGAATCAAGTCTTGTACCACAAGCTTTCATCTATCTATTCATTGTTATTTATTATTTTAATTGTATTAATTTTGAGAGTAACGTTTAATATGTTGAATCAACGATTAGGGGATATTTTAGCTTACAAAGTTAAACATGACCTTCGTCAAAAAATAATAACAAGTAAGTCTAAAGCTTCAATTGGCGTACAAACAAACATTTTAACTGAAGTTATAGATGGAATTACACCCTTTTTTAATAATTACTTGCCGCAAGTGTTTAAATCTATGTTCATACCACTCGTCATTATTAGTGTAATGTGTTTTATACATCTTAATACTGCTATTATTATGGCGGTTACTGCACCATTTATTCCATTGTTTTATATTATTTTTGGCTTGAAAACACGAGACGAATCTAAAGAACAAATGATGTATTTAAATCAATTCAGCCAACGCTTTTTAAATATAGCTAAAGGTTTGATTACTTTAAGACTATTTAGACGAACAACGGAGACGGAAAATCGTATTTATAGAGAGAGCACACACTTTAGGGATTTAACGATGAAAATTTTGAAAAGTGCATTTCTATCTGGTCTTATGCTTGAGTTTATAAGTATGTTAGGTATTGGTTTAATTGCACTAGAAGCGACGTTAAGTTTAGTCGTGTTTCACCATATCAATTTTAAAATTGCTGTAATTGCGATTATTTTAGCACCAGAATTTTACAATGCAATTAAAGATTTAGGTCAAGCCTTCCATACTGGTAAACAAAGTGAAGGAGCAAGTGATATTATTTTTGATTTTTTAAATAATATTGAAGAATCAAATATTAACACGCCTACCATAAATCAGAATCAGCAAAATCAAATTTACTTCGATAAAGTAAGTTATCAATACCCTAATACGACCCTATATGCATTAAAAGATATAACTTTTTCAATCAATCAAGGAGAAAACATTGCAATTGTTGGTCCCAGTGGTGCTGGAAAATCCACACTAGCGAATCTGATTAAGCAAATGATAACACCTACAAAAGGTCGTATTATATTTAATTCTGAAGTTACAGATATAGGTATGTTAAACCAACATCCATATATTTTTTCGGCGTCTGTTAAAGATAATATTACAATGTTTAATGAGGTTTCAGATGAAAAAATTTTACAAACTTTAGAAACAGTAGGACTAAAAGAAAAGATTTTAAGCTTAAATAAAGGAATTCACACTGTAATTGGTGAAGGTGGGGAAATGTTATCTGGAGGTCAAATGAGAAGAATAGAACTTTGTAGAGTACTATTACTACGTCCAAGTATTCTAATATTTGACGAGCCTACTACAGGTTTAGATATTGAAACTGAACGTATTGTTCAACAAACATTAGAGCATAACTTTAAGCATGCTACTACAATTACAATCGCGCATCGTAATTCGACTATACGTCGTGCAACACGACGTTTATATGTAAAAGAAGGTCATCTTATTAAAGATGATAATCAAATTTCTACGCAATTAAATAAGGTGGTGAATAAAGATGAAACCACATATTAAATTTCATTTAGATAAAGATTTATTTTTAGCTATATTAGTCAGCATTACTGGAAGCCTAATAGCACTTACAATGTTCTTCCTAAGTGGATATATGGTAACTCAAAGTGCACTAGGCATGCCTATTTACGCATTGATGATACTTGTCGTTTCTGTAAAATTATTTGGATTTTTACGTGCTATTACGCGATATGTTGAAAGATTATTATCCCATCGAACTACATTTACAATGTTAAGGAATATAAGAGTACAGTTTGTAAAGCAACTTTTTCCAAGAGTGCCTAATATTTATCGTAAATTTAGATCGAGCGATTTAATCTCAAGAATGGTTAATAAGGTGGAGTCACTGCAAAATATATATTTACGTGTATATTATCCCCCTTTTGTAATAGGTTTAACTGCGCTAATTGCTGCTGTTGCATTAATTTATTTTAGTATTGCTCATGCTATATTAATTGTCATAAGTATGCTATTTTATTTATGGATTATACCATGGTTAAGTGCTAAGCGTGTACGTATACTTAAACAACAAGTTACTACTCATGAACAAAAAATGTTGGCTGAGTTTTATGATTATAAAGCGGGTTATCAAGAGTTAATTACTTTTAATCAACAAGATGCATATAAAAAGAAAGTCGTTAAATCATTAGAATATTATGATAGGTTACAAGCTAAAGAAAATCGATTTTTAACATTTTATGATTATATATTGAATCTCATTTCTATTGTAACGATTTTTTTAAGTTTAGCTTTAGTCGTGATACAAATTGAACATGGATATTTAGATGTTATATATGTAACGAGTATGATATTAATGATTTTAACTTTGTTCGAACAGGCTATTCCAATGAGTAATTTTGCTTATTATAAGGCAGATACAGATCAAGCATTAACGGATATTAATGAGGTGTTTAATTCTTCGATAACTACACCTAAGTTAAATGTACAGACAAAACAAGAACCTGTATTTAGTATTTCTAATCTAAACTTTAAATATTTTAATCAAGAAACATTAGTATTAAACGATATTAATTTAACCATCCATAAAGGTGAAAAAGTAGCTATCATTGGACCTTCTGGTTCAGGAAAAAGTACGTTAATGCAACTGCTATGTGGTTTATATGAAACAGAAGAAGGTAGTGTTGAGTTGTATGGTCAACCTATTACTCAAATTAATGAAAACGATAGATATAATGAAATCAATGCGTTATTACAATCTCAACAAATATTTGATGGTACTGTCAGAGAAAATTTATTATCTAATCAAAAAGATGAAAACTTAATCGATGTCTTAAATATGTTGAATTTAAGTTACTTAAATTTGAACACTCAATTGACTTTAGATGGAACTTCTTTATCTGGCGGTGAAATTCAACGTTTATCTTTAGCACGTTTATTTTTAAAATCGTCTAACATTTGGCTATTAGATGAGCCAACTACAGCGCTTGATGAAGATAATACGAACAATGTAATGAAAGAAATTAACAAGCGAGCAGAAACATTAGTTGTTGCTACACATGATTTAGACTTACTTCCATATTTCGATACCATTATCGTAATGGTTGAAGGTGAGGTTGTTGAGTACGGAGATTATGTATCATTAAGTCAAAATAAGGGGTATTTAAATCGCATGATTCATATTAATACATTATAAAATAAAAAACCTGAGATAGCTTTAAAGAATGATCTCAGGTTTTTCACTATTGATAAATATATAAATTACATTTTGAAATGAATAACTTTAATTAGTTTAGTACTAGCATGTCACATTATTTGTTTTCGGTAAAAGCAGTAATAATTTTACCTAATAGACGATTAAGTTCATGGACTTCATCGTTACTCAAAGAAGAAGCAATGGCAACTTTTTGAGATGCATCACTTAGTTCAGGTTTAATATTTTCACTTTTTTCAGTAAGATGAATAAATACTTCACGTTGGTCAATTTCAGAACGTTCCCGTTTAATTAAATCAACGTTTTCCATTCTTTTTAGTAAGGGTGATACTGTACCTGTATCTAAAGCTAATTCAGTGACTACTTTCTTAACATTTACAGGCGATTCTTCCCATAAAATGCTTAAAACTAAGAATTGTGGGTAGGTAAGATTGTACTTTTTAAAGACTTTGTTTGAATAGTAGCGATTTACTTGTCTTTGTGCATTGTACAAACTAAAACAAAGTTGCTCTTTTAAATTGTGTTGTTCAGACATTAAAGTTCTCCTCCAGACATTTATCCGTTTCTCTTTATTTCGGATTAAAGTTCGTCTATGTTGTGTAAAATATAAATTATCACACACTTCATTTCAATGCCATGCTAAAATTAAAGTATGCTTAAATTTTAGAAGAAAACGATATTTTAATCAAGTGTAATCTAACGTACATTTTTATAATATTAATTTCAAATACATTTTATATAGAAATGAGTTTTTAAAATGATAAATAATAAAAATAAAAAAATATCTATTACAATTATTAATGGCTTTTTAGGAAGTGGTAAAACTACATTTTTGAATAATTATATACACCAATTATTAAAAAAAGATAAGAAAATAACAATTATTATGAATGAATTCGGTTCTTTTGACGTTGATAGTTTACTTATCGAAGAAGATATTACTGTAAAATCATTAATCAATGGATGCGTATGTTGTGACTTAAATAATGATTTAGTATTACAGTTACAATCACTGATTAAAGAAGGTGTAAGTCAACACATTCTTATTGAATCGACTGGAATTGCACATCCTTTAGAAGTCTTTGCAGCGTGTCAAGATCCAACAATAGTTAATGACGTGGAAATTCCTAAAATAATAGGCCTTGTTGATGCGTTAAGATTTAATAATAGAATGAAATATACGGCAGAAACGAATGAGTTAATGGAAGAACAAATTAAATATAGTGATGTAATTATTCTTAATAAAATGGATTTAGTGACACAAGTAGAATTAGAAAATATAAAAAAACAATTGGCTTCTATTAATAATAAAGCAACGATTTACGTGACTACATATAGTAAATTAGATGACGTAGTAGTGAAAAATAAATCTACTGATATTAATAGGCATGTTCATGTCCACCATCATAATGTACAATCTATGAAATATACGTTTAGCGCTCCTATTGATCGACAATTATTTTACCAATTTATAATGCGTTTGCCAGATGAAGTATTCAGATTAAAAGGATTTGTAAAATTTAAAGATCAATTGGATGCAATATACGAATTCCAATTTTCAATGGGATTACCTACTTATGGAATAACTGATAGAGAAGTGCCATTAACGATTGTTATTATTGGTGAAATGCTTGATACAACACGTTTGAAAAACCAATTAGAAATGATTCAATTTACTTAAAATGACTCCTTAATTTTTATGTGAGTGGTTATGAGTATTCTAAATTTCTAATAAATATGTCACAGTCTTGTCATGAGAATAAAAAAATAAATCATTTATAATAGAATAAGGAGGATATATTAATGAATCATAATGAAGATAAACGTACTAAACAAATTCGCTTTGAGTTTAAGTGGATTACAATCCCATATTTAATTTTTGCAATTATTATTCTATTGTTAAATATCTTTTTTACAAATATAAAAATCACAATGACACTATTTGGATTGTTCTTTGCTTATAATTTAGGAATATTATTTATCGCATTTATTAATAAGTACAAACGTACACTCATATTAACGCTAATTTTAACTATTTTAAGTGCAGCAACTTTCTTTACTTTATTATACGTTTTTGGACTTAATCGAGAAATATTTGGTTAATAAAAGTATGAATCACCTCATATAAATCAAGTAAAAGGAGTCACTTTAGAATTTGTATTGAATTCTGTAGTCACTCCTTTTAATTTTAAGATAAATAGGGTAGTTAAATTATTAACAAATCCTCAGGCTAGGAGTGAAAGTATGAATATTGGCGTCATTCTCAATAGAGTATTTAGAATAAATAATAATCCATTATTCGAATATATTAATCAACAAAAAGATGACATTGATAAATGTTATCTTATAATTCCTAAGGAAACATTTGAAGAGGAAGGTACAGATAAAAAAGCAAACTATTATTATGGCACTTTAGAAAAATTTTTATATCAGTTGAAAGAACATCATATAGAGCCATATGTCATCAATTACAGTGAACTAGGTATGTTTTGTACTGAACATGATATTAAAGAAATAGTTATGGCGGGCGATATCATGAGTTATCATCAAGAAAGATATGATATTCGACACTTAAAACAAGCGTTTAAAAAGCACGATATATCCGTAATAACTATTAACGTTAATCATTATTTTAAGCCAAGTAACACGATGAATCAGCAAGGACAACCATATAAAGTATTTACAAGTTTTTATAAAGCACACCGTTCAAAACTTAGACAGCATTCTTCGTATCAATATCATTTAAGTGATATCGCTAATAAATGTAGCCAATCACAACAAACTATAACTAATGATTATCATCATGATGGACAATCAGAAGATCAAGCGTTAAACAATTGGCAGGATTATTTAAATCATAGTATTCAAAACTATAAAAAGGATAGAGAGTATCTTCCAGAAGTACTCACTAGTCAATTGAGTATTGCTCTAGCATATGGTCTGATAGATATTAAACAAATTATTACAGATTTATTAGAACGATATGAGGAAAATGAAAATAATTACGAAAGTTTTATTAGAGAAGTAATGTTTCGTGAGTTTTATTATGTTCTTATGGCTCAATATCCTCATAGTGCACATGAAGCATTTAATGAAAAATACCGTACTATACAATGGTCTTATAACAAAGAAGAGTTTAATCGCTGGTGTGAAGGTAAAACTGGTTTTCCTATTATTGATGCTGCTATGAATGAATTAAATGAGACAGGATTTATGCATAATCGCATGCGGATGGTAGTCTCTCAATTTTTAACTAAAGATTTGTTTATTGATTGGGCTTGGGGCGAAGATTATTTTAGAAAAAAATTAATCGATTATGATGCAGCTTCAAATGTACATGGTTGGCAATGGTCAGCTTCAACTGGGACAGATGCTGTGCCGTATTTTAGGATGTTTAATCCTACTAGACAAAGTGAACGTTTTGATAAAGACGCTTTATATATCAAAAAATATATTCCTATATTCGATAATGTGCCCGCAAAATTCTTACATCACCCATTTCAATATCAAACACAATTAGTAAAAAAAGGAATACAATTAGGTGAAGATTATCCTAAACCAATTGTAGATCATAAAGTTGCGCGCGAATATGTGATGACAATATTTAAAAATATATAAAAAAAGAGCTAGGGGAAGGAAACAGAGTTCACATTGAGTTCATGTTTCAACCCCTAGCTTTTTTAAATACATAACTAAACGTCTTATAAAATTTTTCTACATGAATAAACTGTATTAAATAGAAATATATCAATGTGCCATTCTTATCCCTTTAATGAATAATAAAATGACAAATTGAAGTAGCATCATTAATGAAATAAATATTAAACTACTACCATTTAAGGCACGAATGACTTCTGTGATAATAGTAAAGGGACGGGTAATTAAATGAACAGTATGAAATCTCAAAAATCTACCCATAAATATTCCTAAACCATTTAAAAACATAAGTGTTATTAATAAACATCGATTTAACCATAGCTTTGAAGTGAAATGAGATAAATGAACAAATATGAGAGCCATGCAATAAATCGCAAAAAATACACTTAACAGTAAGAAAGTAAAGTATAACCATTCTGTTAAATTAAGTTGAACGTAAAAATCAAATGTAAACTGATTAAGATGAATAAGATCAGTAACCATATAAAATGTATTGGGTACTAATAAAATAAAAATAAGAGCAAAAATAATAAATATAGGCCATTCAAATTTTTTTCTAGGTTTAAATAAATCTAATAAGAAACATAATTCAAGTGGAATGTAAGCTAAAAATAAATTCAAGCTTACAAAGTTAAATACACGTGTTTCAAATAAAGATATTACAAAAAGAATAATAAAATAGATTCTTGCAATATAACGTGAAGTCATAATATGCACTACTTTCTAACGATTTAGTTGAATTATTATAGTAAAGGTTAAAGGCGAAGTAATCAAGAAAAAAGAAGGTAGAATAATTAAAGTTAGAGAAGCATTAATAATTGTAAAATGGATGTGTAATCTGTAAGAAAAGAATCTCAATAATTTTAAATACGTGATGTCATATGTATCATTAAGATAATTTGATTATACATAACATAAATGTAAAATACTTTGAATAACTATTAAGTAAGTAAGATGGTATATTTTAAAATAAAAAATAATATATAATAGTATCTAAATGAAAAATTTAGAATTTTTAACTTTTCTCAGAATATGAATTAGATGAATTTCATTAAGAGTATTTAATTATAGATAAAAGAGAGGTGGTCTTATATGAAAAAGCAATTATTTACATTATATTTTAATATATTTTTAATATTCGTTGGAATTGGCCTTGTTATTCCTGTTCTTCCAGTATATTTGAAAGATTTAGGATTAAAAGGAAGCGATTTAGGAATTTTAGTAGCCATTTTCTCATTGTCCCAAATGATTATTTCTCCTTTTGGAGGAAGTTTAGCTGATAAATTGGGTAAAAAATTAATTATTTGTTTAGGATTAGTATTTTTTACGATCTCTGAGTTCTTATTTGCTATGAGTCATTCTTTTATACTTCTAATAGTATCAAGAATACTTGGAGGTTTTAGTGCAGGGATGGTAATGCCTGGTGTAACAGGAATGATTGCAGATATTTCTAAAGCTAAAGATAAAGCGAAAAATTTTGGTTATATGTCTGCAATTATTAACTCTGGTTTTATTTTAGGACCAGGAATTGGTGGTTTTTTAGCAGAAGTATCACATCGTCTTCCATTTTATTTTGCAGGTGCACTAGGTGTTATGGCGTTTGTTATATCTGTAATATTGATTCGACAACCACAAAATACAGTGGAAAGTCATCATATTCACTTTGAAACAAAAGAACTTTCTAAAATTCAATGGGGTGTTTTTATTACTCCAATTATCTTAACGTTTGTACTTGCTTTTGGTTTGTCTTCTTTTGAGACGTTATTTTCTCTATATACTTCAGCGAAAGCAAACTACGCACCTGGCGATATTTCAATTGCTATTGTAGGTGGTGGTGTTGCAGGAGCAGTATTCCAAATTTTCTTTTTTGATAAATTTATGAGATATACCACTGAACTTACATTTATTACTTGGGCATTATTATATTCTGTCATTGTTATATTTAGTCTTATAATCGCTCATAGTTACTGGTCAATTATGTTAATTAGTTTTATTGTCTTTATTGGATTTGATTTAATTCGACCAGCGCTAACTAATTATTATTCAAATATAGCGGGTAATCGACAAGGTTTTGCTGGAGGACTTAATTCTACATTTACAAGTATGGGTAATTTTGTAGGCCCATTGGTAGCAGGTTCATTATTTGATGTTAATATTGAATTTCCTTTATATATGTCTATTATTGTAATGTTATTTGGGATAGTAATTATTTTCATAGAGAAAAATTTAAAGTTAAATCGTAGCGGATGTGATTAAATAAGTTTTATATATTTTATATAATAGAAATGTAACAATAAAAAGTCGTTAGGTAATATAACTGTTACAAAGATTACAATTATTTTAAATTGCCTTCTATTGAATTATTTTATCTATATTTGTATGTTAAGATATAAAAAAATTCAAAGAGAAGTGTGGGTAAGGAGATGAATTTAAAAAATATATTGTTAAGTGTGGTAGCTATCATTTTATCAATTTGTTTGGCATTTCTATTATTTATCGCAACGAATCAAAATGCCTTAGCTAAGGTACATCGAACAATTTCTACTTTTTCAAAAGTTGGAAGTATTGTCGAAACTGAAAATATATTAAATATAAACAGCAATCACACCGCCGAAGCTTCTGAGAAAGATCAAACACAACGCAAAGCAGACATTCGTCAAAATCAAAACGTTAACTATAGGTTAAATGAGAAAGCTCAAGAAAAATATTTATATTCAACAGAGGAATGTAAAACGATAGCTGAAAATTATATGCAACAAAATTATAAAGAGCCTGTAAAGTTAGAGCGTTTGAATGAAACTAATCAATCCATCACTTTTGAAGCGTATCCAAAAAACAAAAAAGCTGAAGATATAACAATTAATAAAATGGGTAAAGTTGAGATCATTTCTGTAAATAATGTTAAATAAAAATGTAAAGTAAGATTAGAGTAGGAAAGTGAAATCTAAAGATTTCTATCTTACTCTATTTTTTATTAGTCAAAAAGAGTAGTAAAATGGGATATATAAAGAAGATAAATGAGGTGTTACATTGAAACATAAGAAAACTAATGCAATGAGAATGCTTGATAGAGCCAAGATTAATTATTCAGTAAATACATTTGAAATAGGTGAAGAACATTTAGATGGAGAAACAATTGCGGAATTAGTGCATGCGAATGTGAAAGACGTTTATAAAACATTAGTATTAGAAAATGCTAATCATGATCATTTTGTATGTGTTATACCAGTCAGTGAAACATTAGACTTAAAAGAAGCGGCACATGTCATAGGTGAAAAGAAACTTAATTTGATGCCGATGGATGATTTAAAAAAAGTTACTGGTTATATAAGAGGAGGGTGTTCTCCAATAGGAATGAAACATTCGTTTCCAACGATTATTGATGAGTCAGCTTTATCACGAGACAAAATCAATGTGAGTGGTGGTCAACGAGGCATGCAAATTATACTTGAACCTAATGATTTAATTGCAGTTACACAGGCACAAACAGCGCGTATTACTCAACATTAAATGTATTAGCAGAGTGAGCAATGATATACATTGTGAACACTCTGTTAATTTTTCGATTTTTTGAACGTTTTTGAACGTTTTTGATAATTTTTGATTGAAATATGTAAGCGCGAACACTATAATAAAAGTTGTAAAGGAGTGTTAAAGATGATCTCTGAAAAACGACAAAGTTTAATTTTACAAGAACTTAAGAAAAAAGATTTTTTATCACTCCAAGAGTTAATTGAACGAACAGGTTGTAGTGCTTCAACTATAAGAAGAGATTTATCAAAGTTACAACAACTTGGACGTCTTCAACGTGTTCATGGTGGTGCGACACTTAATAGTCATAGAAATCAAGAACCCATTTTATCTGAAAAACTGTCTACAAATCTAAAAGAAAAAAAAGAAATTGGAAGAAAGGCAGCTTTGCTCATTGAAGATAATGATTGTATTTTTATGGATGCAGGTTCTTCTACAATTGAGATGATTCCATTTATAAAAGCACAAGATATCGTAGTGGTTACAAACGGATTGTCTCACGTTGAAAGATTACTTCATCGAGGTATTAAAACCTTGATGATTGGTGGAGAAGTAAAAGCTACCACTTTTGCTACTGTCGGAGCAAGTGCCCTTGAAGTTTTAAGACGTTATTGTTTTGATAAAGCTTTCATAGGTATGAATGGCTTAGATTTGAATCATGGATTAACCACACCCGATGAAAAAGAAGCATTAATTAAAGAAAGAGCAATACATCAAGCAACCACATCTTATGTTTTATTAGACCATTCAAAATTAGATGAAACATATTTTGCGCATGTCTCAACCAAAACTTGCCATGTTGAGTACATCGTATCTGAGCAATTACGAAATCATAATCGCTACAACGAATACAAAGAGAAATACCACTTTTTAGGAGGTTAATTATGATATATACAGTGACATTTAATCCATCTATTGATTACATCATGTTTACTGATGGATTTGAGCTAAAAGGGCTTAATAGAGCTAGAGAAACATACAAATTTGCTGGTGGAAAAGGTATTAATGTTTCTCGCGTGTTGAAAACTTTAGATGTTTCATCTACGGCATTAGGATTTGCTGGAGGTTTTCCTGGGGAATTTATTTCTAGCATTTTGGAACAAAGCGATATTAATACGGAGTTTATTAAAGTAAATGAAGATACTCGTATTAATGTTAAATTAAAATCCGGCGATGAAACTGAAATTAATGCACCTGGTCCGAATGTGACGTCTGAGCAGTTTGAAGCATTATTAAATCAGATCAGACATACTTCTAAGGAGGACACTGTCATTGTAGCAGGAAGTGTTCCAAAAAGTATTCCGAGTGATGCTTATGCTCAAATTGCAAAAATCACTCAAGAAACAGGTGCAAAATTAGTAGTGGATGCTGAAAGAGATTTAGTTAATACAGTGTTAGAATATCATCCTTTATTTATTAAACCGAATAAAGATGAATTAGAAGAAATGTTTGATGTCACAATTAAATCAGATCAAGATGTCGTTAAGTATGGTAGAGAAATAGTAAAAAATGGAGCTCAATCTGTCATTATTTCTTTAGGTGGAGATGGTGCCATATATGTTGACGAGACAAGAAGTATTAAAGCCCAAAATCCTAAAGGTGAAGTTGTAAATACAGTAGGATCTGGTGACAGTACAGTTGCAGGTATGGTAGCGGGTCTTGAGTTGGGACTATCACTTGAAGAAGCATTTTGCCAAGCAGTAGCTTCAGGTACGGCTACGGCATTTAATGATGACTTAGCATTAAGAGAAGATATAGAAAAAATCAAGTCACAAGTTACAATTTCTGTACTTGATGGGGAGTGATAGAGTTGAGAATAACAGAATTACTTACAAAAGAAACTATTGCTATGGATTTATCAGCTAGTGATAAAAATGGCGTCATTGATGAATTAGTTAATCAATTAGATTCAGCTGGTAAATTAAGCGATATAGCTCAATTTAAGGAAGCGATTCATAATCGTGAGTCACAAAGTACAACGGGAATTGGTGAAGGAATAGCCATTCCACATGCTAAAGTAGCAGCAGTGACATCACCTGCGATTGCTTTTGGTAAATCAAAAGAAGGTGTGGACTATCAAAGTTTAGATGGTCAACCTGCGCATTTATTCTTTATGATTGCAGCACCAGAGGGTGGCGCACAAACACATTTAGATGCATTAGCTAAATTGTCAGGCATTTTAATGGACGATACAGTAAGAGAAAATCTATTACAGGCTAATTCGAAAGAAGAAATACTTCGTATTATTGATGATGCTGATGATGAAGCAACTAAAGAAGAAGAAAAAGAAGCTCAAGAACAAGAGGATGAAGCACAAGCAACAACTGGCGCATCAGCGAATGATAATGCTAACGAACCTTACGTTTTAGCTGTAACAGCGTGTCCAACAGGTATTGCACATACGTATATGGCCCGTGATGCTTTGAAAAAACAAGCAGAAAAAATGGGAGTGAAAATAAAAGTTGAAACAAATGGTTCAAGTGGTATTAAAAACCATTTAACTCAACAAGATATTGAACGTGCAACTGGGATTATTGTAGCTGCCGATGTTCATGTAGAAACAGATCGTTTCGATGGTAAAAATGTAGTTGAGGTTCCAGTAGCAGACGGAATTAAACGTCCTGAAGAGTTAATTAATACAGCACTTGATACAAGTAGAAAACCATTTAAAGCACATGGTGGACAAAAAAATACAGATAAAGATAGTAATGATGAAAAATTAAGTCCAGGTAAAGCATTTTATAAACACTTAATGAATGGTGTTTCTAATATGTTACCACTTGTTATTGCTGGTGGTATCTTAATGGCGATTGTATTCTTATTTGGCGCCAACTCATTTGATCCAAAAAGTCCTGAACACAATGCGTTTGCAGAACAATTGTGGAATATTGGTAATAAGAGTGCCTTTGCATTAATTATTCCAATCTTAGCTGGTTTCATTTCTCGTAGTATTGCAGATAAACCAGGTTTTGCAGCTGGCCTAGTTGGCGGTATGTTAGCAATTTCTGGTGGCTCTGGGTTTATCGGTGGTATTATTGCTGGTTTCTTAGCGGGTTATTTAACACAAGGTATCAAATATATTACTCGTAATTTACCTCAAGCAGTTGAAGGTTTAAAACCAACATTAATTTATCCACTATTAAGTGTGACAATTACTGGATTATTAATGATTTATGTATTTAATCCACCTGCAGCATGGTTAAACAATCTATTATTAAATGGTTTAAATAGTTTATCTGGTTCTAACATTATGCTATTAGGATTAGTTATTGGAGCTATGATGGCAATTGATATGTGAGGTCCATTCAATAAAGCAGCTTATGTATTTGCGACAGCTGCTTTAACTGAAGGTAATGCTGCACCAATAACAGCAGCAATGGTTGGTGGTATGATTCCACCATTAGCAATTGCCACAGCAATGTTTATCTTTAAACGTAAATTTACAAAAGAGCAACGTGGCTCAATCGTACCTAACTATGTTATGGGTCTATCATTCATCACAGAAGGTGCCATACCTTTTGCAGCTGCTGACCCATTACGTGTGATTCCATCAATGATGGTCGGTTCAGGTGTTGCTGGAGCGATTGCATTAGGACTTGGTTCAAGAATTAATGCACCTCATGGTGGTATCATCGTTATAGCAGCCACAGACTTTAGTCATATTATCCAAACTATCATTGCTTTAATTATAGGTACACTTGTTTCAGCAGTACTTTATGGTTTACTGAAACCAAAATTAACAGAACAAGAAATTAAAGCTTCAGAATCTATGGATGAATAATCAACATTGGTTTAATGAGCCTGAGACATAATGAGTTGTCTCAGGCATTTTTTATATATTAATATTTGTTAATTGAATCGAAAACGTGTTGCCTCAAAGCTATTTTAAGGAATACTAGCATCGAGATCTTTGTAAAAAAGGCAATATTCAAAGAAATTTGGATTGGAGCCTCAGCAAAAAGGGTTTCCTGAGAAACCCA
>NZ_KV792026.1:0-10413 GCF_001808085.1 Staphylococcus sp. HMSC14C01 | reverse complement strand
TGATTCGAAAAGGCGCAATGCTTGAAAAGTATTTTGAATGTGAGCATTTAAGTTCTGCTGAAACAGAAGAATTGTTAAAGATGTATTCCAAATACATTAATACGAATAAGCCAAATAAATTTAAAAAGAAGTAATTTATTGTGCTTACAAACAAATACTTGGGATTCCACTTGATTAGAATAATAGACAAGTTATTGAAGATAGTATAAAAAACATTAGTTTTATAATGTTTATATAACCAAAAACAGAAGTAAGAGAAAATGAAATTGAAAAACTAAAAAGTGTTCTAAAGACGTTAGATTAAGAGGATAAAATTAAATGTTTAGATGATCAGTTATATAACTAATACGACTAAAAAGGAAAAATTGCTGATAGTAGTAACAATGAATAATAATCATTTATAAAAATGGGACTAAAACTTTTTGATTTTAGTCCCACTTAATTCATTAATTACATTTCATTGAAAATAAAGCTTGTCTGCAGTTAAGAGAACATCTAATTAAAGATATTCTCTAATTAAATCATTGTTGGCTTATTAAGTTGTATTATTGATTAAATAAAGAAGTGATTGGTAAATTATCACGTCGTTTATTAAGCGTATGTACTTCTGCGAATTCAGATTTAAGAGATTTCATTAAGTACCCTTGCATTGCTTCAACCGTTTCATTTTTTTGAATAAGCACGGCTTTAAATCGTTTAAGAACATGAAGTATTTCTATTTCCATATCTTCTAATAAGTAATATGTATCAATGGAATTGTTGAAAGATGTTTTGGCTTTTAATAATACAGATTTAATAAGTTTAATTTCAGTTACAGAAAAGTTACTTAAATAAGTTTGTATACTTTGTGGTAGTTCTTCGAGTAATTGAAATTTTAAAGCGTCATCATTAAATTTTGAATAATAGTGATTTGAATGACTTGTGTGATTACTAGGAGATGTTAATTTCTTATCATTCAAATCATACGTATCATTACTATTAGTCTTAATGTAATCAGTATCATTATAATCAGTATCATTAGGGTCTAAAATTTGGGATTCTGGAGTCCCAAATTTTGAGATTCTGGAATCCCAAAACTCGGGATTCTGGAGTCCCAAATTTTGGGACTCCTTGTTATCATAGGTTGCAGATAAAGTTTGAATATTTTTTTCTACACTAATATTTGTTTCTATATCATGTAAATATAATTTATTGGGTCTATTAAAACCTGTACGGATTTGTTCAAGTAATCCTACTTCTTGAAGTTCTTTTTTTATTTTTGTAATTGTATTTTTACTTTTATCTAATATATTCTGGAGGCTCTCATTTGTAAAAATGAAATATATATCCCCATTATCATCGATCCAATTATTTTTAATTGATAAACTAACTCTATCATTGAGAATTGCATAAGTGACTTTGGCACTATCACTTAATTTTTTATATTTTTCATTAACAAATAATGCTTTATGTAGCATATAAAAATTTTGACTAGCTTGATTTTTAATATTTTTACGAGACATAATAAAAACCTCTTTCCAATTAAATTTGAATAGAGGTAATAAAACATTACAATTCCACATAACTTTTTGACTTGCAAACTGTCGATATTGTTGTATATAATACATATATCAAATTAAATAGCTAACGTATTGTAACGTTTTATTACCGAGTCCCAACTATTACCAGTAGTTGGGACTTAAACGTATTATCAACATTATATCACTAAAAAAGAACACATAAAAGATATTATAGCTTTATCAAAAACCCTTTACAAACCCTTGATGTCATGATTATCAAGGGTTTGTAAAGGGTTTTTGAAATGATAGGTAAATATCGATATAACAACATTTATGATAAAATTTATTGTAAAGGGTTGATAAAGTATTTATAAAGGGTTGATGATATGAAGAGTGTGAAAGAAATAAGCAAAGAATTGGAAGTTAGTAAACAAACTATATTTAATAATATAAAAAGGTTGAATATAGAAACGATAAAAAAGGATAATACTTCATTTATTAAAAATGATATCGATGTTGAAAAGATAATTCAAAGAGTAACTCACAATAAAAAAAAATATGGATTTGAAGATACTATCACTAACTCAGAAAAAGTTAAAAAGGATAATTCCCACAAAGAATCTAAACATAATGTTCAAATAATTGAACTGCTTGAAAAGCAAATAGACACCTTAAATAAACAACTTGAAAAACAAGAAAAGCGTCATGAAGTGACAATAGAATTTTATAGGAAAGAATTGCAAGAAAGATCAAAATTACTTGAAAACCAACAAGTATTAACATTAGAAAGTAACAAAAAAATACAAAGATTGGAGTCTGAGTTAGAAGAAGAAAGACAACTTAATTATTCTGCTAATAAGAGACAGGACTTTGAAGTTCAAGAAACAATGGGGGATACGGATTCCATAAAGATTGATTCAGATAACCAAGAAGAAAAAATAGTTTCTCAGTTTAGTGATACGAGTAAAGATAAAAACGAGTATAAGCAACAAAATAGTGAATTGACAAAAGACGATAAATTAGATGATCAAAAAGAAGATATGATAAATGAAAATCATTCAAAAAAAAGTTTTTGGAGTCGGATATTCGGTAATTAAAAATGAATGTAAAAGGTGTATCAAGAGTTTATAAACCCTTGATACACCTTTGATAGTGATGAAACTTCTGATAATCATCAGTTATGTTAAACTCTAACAAAAACTAAATTATCAGAAGAATTATCTAGGGTATTAAACATAGGTAAATCAATTTTCTATCGCCAATAGTATAAACATCATCCATATTAATCTGAAGATAGCTACATAATTCTTTAACAGCATAGCCTTTATTTGTATAAGGCGCCATAAACTCTATTAAATATGGTTTGTTTTGAGGTTTCTATGTTTAATCATTTAATTTTTCATTATATAAATCGAATAATTATAAAAAGTCATCATACTTTTTATTTTTTAAAAATATTTGAAAATTTAATAGTAATCCAATTATAAGATCAAATATCATTATCATTATAATCAAGGCAACTATAATCACTGTGACACTCGTTACATAACAAGCTAGTAATCTCCAGATAAAATTGACATTTTCACCAATTCCATAACTTAACATATTACAAAGTAGTAAAAGAATAATAATACCTATACTGTAAATTAAAATTGTCAGTGTATATTTTTTAATAACTCTATTAGGAAACAATAGTTCATCTATTAGGTTCTTTTTCACCAGTATCTCTCGTTCAATTCTATCTTTGTCACAGATTTTGATTTTACTATTTTTTATTTTTTCCTCTAATAAAATAACCTCGAACGATCTGCTAATTTTTAATAAATATGCAGGAAAAGCTAATGTTAAGCATAATGTAATTAATTCATTTACATTGTTCATGTAACTTATAAAATAGATGAAAGTTGCTACTAGTGCTCCTAAAAATATAGTTATATTAAGTTCTACATCAAATATTTTAAAAATATCTGCTCTATTCATCAGTTAATCATCCTTTCAAGGTTTATTAATACTAATAAATTATTAGATATAGGTATATCATATTATTAATTTAAGAAATTGTCTTTTATAATTTTACTTAATAATAAAAAAGTAGAACCATTTAAAATTAATGGTTCTACTTTTTAACTATTACTAATTTTAAAAATAAACTAATCTACAATATCTAAAAATATATGTTTAGTACTATTTTTGTTTAGTTATATCAAGTGATTTGGGAATTAACAAATAGACAACTATTGAAATGATAATCATGATAATCCCACCTACTAAAGCAGTTGCTACAAAAGCATCATTAAATGATGTTACAGCCTCGTTTGCAAGCTGTTTTATCCCCGTAGCTTTAGCTACTTCGACAGCGCCCACTACAGATTCTTCAGCTACATGAGCTAAATCTCCAACTATACCTTTTGATGAAAAAGATGAAATATCTAAAAATACACGATAAAGCATAGAAGATAGGCTACCAAGTACTGCTACACCAAAAACATTTCCAAGGTCATACATAGACTCTTCAACAGCAGCTGCATTACCTGCTTTTGATGTAGGTGTTTCTAACATTATTAGAGCAGATGCAACTGCTAGTGAAGCCGTACCAGCTCCAACTAAAATTAATGCTAAAGCCATTGTAGAATATGATAATGGATGACCAAAGAAATACATAATAAACATGCCAATGGCTGCAATTCCAATTCCGGAAGGTAACACTATTTTCGGTCCAAATCGCGCCGCTAATCCGGGTGCAATTGGTGCAAACACCATATCTCCTATTGCCATAGGTAATAGGTATAAGCCAGCTTTAAAAGGAGAAAGTTCTTCCACAACCTGTAACCATTGTGAAGCTAATAACAAAACAGATGTCATTGCAAACATTGTCATAAATGCAGCAATTGTACCAGCTGAAAATGATCTCTTTTTAAAAAGTCTTACGTCTAACATTGGATCAGAACTTGATAAATTACGTTTAACAAATATCACTATCATGGTAATTGCTAATACTATTACAACCCATGGAATAATATCTGCTAGTCCTTCTTTTGAAAATTCTTTGATACTCCATACCAGTCCAATCATGCCTGCAATTGATAAAATTGTAGAAGGAATATCCCACGAGTGAGACTTTTCTTTTGATAACTTAGACTCTGGTAATAAAAATAAACCTGCTACAACTGCTATTATCACAAACGGTACATTAATTAAAAATGCCGAGTGCCATGAAAATTGCTCAAGTAAAGCTCCTCCGATAATTGGTCCAAAAACAGCACCTATCGATGAAACGATTGACCATACAGCTAATGCAGTGGCCCTTTCTTTAGGGTTTTCAAAAATTACTCTTATCATTGAAAGAGTAGTTGGCATTATTAAAGCACCTGCAATACCAAGTAAAAATCGAATAGCTATTACGAACTCTGCACTTTCTGCGAAAAATATAGCTAATGAAACGAGGCCAAATAAAGCAAATCCAGTTAATAATGCTTTTTTTCTTCCCCATTTATCAGCAAAGGCACTCAATGGAATTATAAAGCCAGCTAAAACAAGAGAGTATATATCAACTATCCATAACTGTTGGGTACCAGAAGGCTCTAACTCTCTTACTAATTCCGGTAAAGCCATAATTAATATTGTCATATCCATTGTAACAACAAACAAACTAACAGCTAATACTACTAGTGCAGTCCATCTTTTTTTTGATGTCATCATATCAGTAGTTTTTGTAAAAAATGAAATCATTTAAGTTCCCTCCAATCCTTATAGACCGTCCGACCGGTCTATAAGGATTATAATCTATTTTTTTACATATTACAACAAAAAATCTTGCGAAATTTAAATGGCTGTATTGTGTTATACAATTATTCTTTGAATTTTTTGTGCTATCATTGATAGTACTTAATACTCATTAAAGGCGTGATGAACTTGAAAGATAAAATACTAGGTGTCGCAAAGGAATTATTTATAAAAAATGGATATAATGCCACTACTACTGGAGAAATTGTTAAATTATCAGAAAGTAGTAAAGGGAATCTTTATTATCACTTTAAAACAAAAGAAAATCTATTTTTAGAAATTTTAAATATAGAAGAATCTAAATGGCAAGAACAGTGGAAAAAGGAACAAATCAAATGTAAAACTAATAGAGAAAAATTTTATTTATATAATGAACTATCTTTAACAACCGAATACTATTATCCACTTCAAAACGCAATAATTGAATTTTGCACTGAATATTATAAAACTAATAGCATTAATGAAAAAATGAATAAATTAGAAAACAAATATATAGATGCTTATCATGTAATTTTTAAGGAGGGTAATTTAAATGGCGAATGGTGTATTAATGATGTTAATGCTGTTAGTAAAATAGCAGCAAACGCTGTTAATGGAATTGTTACCTTTACACATGAACAAAATATTAATGAAAGAATTAAACTTATGAACAAGTTCTCTCAAATTTTTTTAAATGGACTTAGTAAATAATTATATATATATTCTTGAAATACCAATAAATATTATTTCTAAATTACGTTCATTATTGATAAAAAATTTAAATAGTATTACTACACAAAAAGAGAGTGCGAATTCGCACTCTCTTTTTTCTTGTATAATTATTAAAAGATCATTTCAATAATATAATATGAGTTTTGAGACTCTGTGAGAGCCTCTTATTTGCATTGACGACCCATTTATCAAGATGATCCCTTATCATGCTTAATTCTATAAACTGTCTGTCTTGTGATATTAACTTCTTTCGCAATCTTACTAATTGCTTTCCCTTCTTCTAACATTTCCACCACGCGATGATAAATAATACGTTTCTGTGGGTCTTTGGCATTTGGTGAATAAAGTAAGGGGCGCCCTTTATATACGCCTTTTTCCTTCGCAACTTGAATTCCTTGCGCTTGTCGACGTTTACTTTCATTTCTCTCTTGTTCTGAAACCATTGCTAAAATTTGAACGATTAAATCTTTCATAAACTTATCCAGTAATGGATTGCCAATCACTTCATTCATCATAGGTAAGCTGGTAATCATTAACTGAACGTCTTTCTCTTTTAAATAACTCACAGTTTCAATAATTTCATCATAATCACGTCCCAAACGATCAATAGATTCCACAACGAATCGATCTCCCATTCTGACAAAATTGAGTGCTTCTTGAAATACAGGTCTATTTTCCACTGACTTTCCCGACTGTTTCTCTGTAAAGATTTTCTCCACACCAAACGTCTTTAAATTATCCAATTGTCTTTCTAAATTTTGATCTATCGATGATACTCTCGCATAACCTATAATCATTCATCTTCACTCCATAATTAATATACACCCTAATCATACGTTCTAATTGCGATAATTTCAACAACTTATTTTGTATGATTAGGGTGTACTCAAAGTGTACATATCTATAATTAAAACTTACTAAAAATAAATATAGATTTTTTCTTTGTAACAGAACCGTTCATTTGAAGGTCATCTCTATCATAAATATTTAAATTAACTAAAAATTTTAATCATCTGTTTAATACTTATGAAATGTATTTACGGTAGGTATTAAAATTGATGAAATTTATATAAGTGCTTTCAATGAAAATGACCGTTTATTTATCCTCCTGATTTAAGGAGTTAGAAATTTCGAAAACGATTCTTTCCATTTGTTGCATTTGTTCCATGTCCAGATATTTAATACATTATAGAAAACCAAAGACCATCACTAATTAAACGCAGTTTTAAAATTTCATCAGGATTGCCTTCGTCTTTAAAATGGGCCTCTTTTAATATAAGTTCTACTCTTTCATACCTAACTCTTTCAATGCCATCGTTTCATACGCCGATTCTCCTGATTCCATAGCAAACTCAGCGATAAACATTGGGAATACTGCATTGAGTTCTATTATATGCTCTTTCATTCGTGGCCATATTTCACCTCCAGCTTTACCGTATGCTGTTATAAGTTGCTCTAATCCTTCGTCGTCGAATACACGATGGTGTCCTATAAAGTCCATTGATGGGTCGGAGTGGGTTGCTTCAGTCCAGTCTATGAGACCTGTGACGTTTGCTTGGTTATCTACCATTATATGTCCTGGATGTAAGTCCCCATGTATCATGGTCGCATGTCGAGGCCATAGTTCGTCGTTTTCTAACCATTGTTTCCATCTGTTCCATAATTCATCTGATACGCCATAAGTTTCTTTAACTTTATTCATTCTTCTTTGAAAGTCATTTTTTATTTCTTGTATGGTTTTGATATTTATATGCTGAACGTTAATGTTTTCTTCTGGTATGTTGTGTAAATCTACGGGTGTTTCAGCTAATGTGTTAATAAAGTTTTCTGGTAATGGTTTGTGTTCAATTTTCCATACATAATTTTGTATTTCTGGATCTATTGTGGCTGCGGGTTTACCTGTAAGTTTTGGGTAAGCAATAAGGTCTTTTGCATGTACTTTCCACTTCGGTATTTCAAATGAAACATTCTTCTGTAAGAAGTCTACCGTTTGTTTTTCGGGTTTTGTTCGTTTATAAACGTCAGGTCTTCTTGGTAGTCTCAAAACCCATTCTACTCCATGTTTATCTTTTCCAAATGCAACTTGAAAATCAAGTCCCGATTCATTCAATGAGATTGTTTGAGGTTGGATGTGTAATTGATATTTTTCTGCACATTTAATAATTTCATTATGTCGAGTCATTTTATTGGATCCTTATTTCTATTATATTTTTCTTGTGAACGTATTTTTTATATTGATATAAATGAACCTAATATTCAATATAAATTAGTGTATAGTTTTTAAGTTATATCATGAATAGATTGTCCTGTTAATTCCCATTTTTTATCTGATACATGTTTAACAAACCTTGTATCATGTGATGTAAACAAAATGATTCCAGGATATTTATTCATAAACATTTCTAATGCTTCTAATGTTTTAATATCTAAAAAATTAGTTGGTTCATCCAAAATTAACATATTCGCTTTCGTTGAAAATAATACTGCTAACGATAATTTCGTTCTTTCCCCACCACTCAAAACATTACAAGAACGATCAAGTGCTTCATTTAAACCCAAGTTATTTAAAATAGCTCTACTGAATGATTCTGATGAATCCGTTTCATCCATTAAATATTGCAATAATGAAACGTCACGCATGTCTTCATAAGCAAGTTGACGATAGTATGCCATTTGCACTTTAGGAGAACAATCAATTCCCTCTATTTGGTGGTAAATAGCTTCAAGTAAAGTTGTCTTACCTACACCATTTGCACCTACGAGCGCTATATTTTTGCCATATGGTATTTGGAATCGTACTTGTGTTAGCAGTTTTTGACTTCCTTTAACCAATGTTAGATTTTGTGCAATGATTGGATAATTATTATGGATATCATAAATTTTATTTTGTGGGAAATTGAATTCATGATAACTTTGTGGTTTTTCAACTTCTTCCAAATGTTCCATTCTTTTTTCAATATGCTTAGCTTGTTTTTGAGCAGCCTTCTCAACCGTGCCTTTTTGTTTTGATGCACTTAAACGATCTGGTGCTATACTTTTGTTTTTTTGTTTTGATGATGCTTGTGCCATTTGTTGCGCTTGATTTCGTTTAGCTTTACTGGCTTGGGACAATCTTTGTTTTTCACTTATATACTGTTCATATTGACGTTGTTGTTCTAACTGTTCTTGTTCATATTGATTTTGATACTGTGTGTAATTACCTTTAAACACTCTTATTGTGCCATCTTCTTGTATATCCCAAATTGTGTCAGCAATTTGGTCTATAAGTGCTCTATCATGACTTACTATAATTAAAGTACCATAGTAATATTTTAAAATATTTTTCAGATAATCTTTACCAATTTTATCCAAGTGATTTGTAGGTTCATCTAAAAGTAATATCGGACTATAATTTGATATGACATTAGCTAATTTATATTTTGCTTTTTCACCACCACTCATACTGTCGGTTGTATGCATAGGTATATGGAGTTCACTCATTAAACTACCGTCTAACGTGTTAAAATCATTTTCCACATCCATGTTAAGCTGTTCAAAATATTGAATTTCGCCAACCGTTTCAACTGTTCCAGATTCTGGTTTTGTTTTTTGAGCAATCATATTTAGTAATGTGGTTTTGCCAGTACCATTACCCCCAATAAGTGCTATTTTTTCAAATTGGTAAGCGTAAAGATGACCGATGTTAAGTGATCGTAAATCTGTCAATTTATGATTGATTTGGTTAAATTTAATTGTATATTGTTCCATATTTATACACTCCTTGTATATTTAAAGGACGTGTACGCAAAAAAATGAGACAGGCTACTCCCGTCTCATTCACATTACACTTTCAAACACTTAAAAATTTATTATGATGTTTTAGTATTTGAAAGCGTTTATTATTCCTATCGAAGGATAAAAAATGACATAAGTCATCCTATGAGTGTGTATTGCGGACAAGCCTTTTTGAATTAATTTAGTTTTGTATTCAAAAAGGTTTATTTGAGTCTCATAGAAGCTGTCATTTTAATCCTCCTTCATCGATAAAATAGTAATGTTAATATAACATTTTGTTGGTTTTTTTACAATATATCTCTAAGTAGAAAGATTATATAACAAAAGTATAAAAATACAATTTTAGATTGATTATACATCTCCTTAATTTAGAGTGTACTCATAAAATACGGTTCTGTTGCAAAGTTGAATTTATAATATAATTTTAACAAAAAGGAGTCTTCTGTATGAACTATTTCAGATATAAACAATTTAACAAAGATGTTATCACTGTAGCCGTTGGCTACTATCTAAGATATGCATTGAGTTATCGTGATATATCTGAAATATTAAGGGAACGTGGTGTAAACGTTCATCATTCAACAGTCTACCGTTGGGTTCAAGAATATGCCCCAATTTTGTATCAAATTTGGAAGAAAAAGCATAA
>NZ_KV792025.1:0-74333 GCF_001808085.1 Staphylococcus sp. HMSC14C01 | reverse complement strand
AGATTTTCTAACATTGCTTTATGTTGTGTGCCCACTTGTTTGAGTTGTCGCAATGTAACACCAGCCACAAGTTTTTCATTTTTAAAATTGCCAAAAATATTACAATACTCTTCTTCTTTAGATAGAATGTGTTTTAAGTAATTTGGAGACACATGTTGAAAATAAAGTTTATCCCATGAATAAGTATGTGAATCATTTGATATTAAAGTAATATATTGATTTAAATCGTTGTTAGTAAGAATTCTAACTTCTGACATTATACTCACCTCAAATTATTATTAGCATTTAAAAATCTATTTATACAAATTAATTGAATTATAAAAATTTTATAAAGTTTAATTAATAACTATATCCATAGAATAGCCTATTTTTAAAAATTATACAAAAAGTGTGAGAATACATAGTCGTTAGAATATTATCTATCATACATCGATATCTTTAAACTTAATTGTTAGATAGGAAATGAAATGGAGTAGGACAGAATTCAATTTGAATTTGTCGTTCAATTCTAGCAATACATCCCCAAGGACGTAAATGTTCTTATTGAAAGTCATTATGTTAACTTTCATACTACTATTGAAATAACTTGATATCAGCTCTTTTTAATTCAGTCTTTATCTATCAACACATAAAAAAATCCTGAGACATAATGAGGTGTCTCAGGGTTTTTTAAAATTATAAAATTTTGATTTTAAAGAGTAATGCTAATTAGTCAACAACTTGAACATTTAAATCTACATCGATGTTGCCACGAGTTGCTTTTGAATATGGACAGAATTCGTGAGCATCTTGTAGATATTTTTCAGCGTCTTCTTGAGATAATACATTTTTAACTTTTGCATCAATAGATACGCTTAATTTTGGACTTTCAGCATTTGGATCATCTTCTAAGCGTACAGTTAAAGTTACCTCAGGTTCTGCTCCGCGAACTTTGTTTTGTTTTAAAATAAGGTCATATGCACCATTGAAGCATGAAGCATAGCCAGCTGCGAATAATTGTTCAGGGTTAGTTGCGTTTCCATCTGCTTGTTGTGGTGGTAATACATCTACATTTATTGCATTATCGTCTGTGTGTACGTGTCCTTTACGTCCACCAACGTTTGTTGCTTTAGTTTCATATTGAACTGCCATTATTATTACCTCCTAAATTCGAATACAATTATTATATACCCAACTAAAAAGTTTTAAATCATGATTTGTAAAAATTAAAAAGAATTTTAAACATTGGCGAGTGTGACATAAATAGTTTAAAATAATATAAAATTGTAAATGGCAAGAAAAGAAGGGATTATATGGCAGAAGTAAAGGTAGCTGCAACCATAGCACCTCAAGATATAATAGATAATGAAACGTTAAATAGTATCAATGATAATCATGCATATATAGATATCATTGAGTTGCGTATAGATCAGTGGGAGAGTCATCATCACGAACTTTTAATGAAAAACCTTTCACTTCTAAATGAAATAAAGGATCATTTTAAAATATTGGTGACGTATCGCACAATTTCTCAAGGTGGAAAAGGTCAGTTAACTAATAAAGAATATTTACAGTTAATTGAAACAATTTCCTCAATAGATGAATGTCAAATGATAGATATAGAATGGGAGTCAAATATTGAGGTTGAGACGCATAAGCGTATTATAGAAAATGCACATCGTCATCAGAAACAAATAATTGTGTCCTATCATAATTTTTTAGAAACGCCACCGTTAGAAGAATTAAAATTCACATATTATAAAATGCAAAAATTAAATCCTGAGTATGTAAAAATTGCAGTAATGCCTAAGGAAAAACAGGACGTAGCAATGCTATTAGAAGCAGTAGCTTATACATCTGAAGCGATTTCTCAACAAGTTATTGGAATATCTATGTCTCATTTAGGATTAGTGAGCCGAACTGCTCAAGGTGTTTTTGGGGGTACAGTGTCATATGGTTGCTTAGGTGAACCTCAAGCGCCAGGGCAGATTCATGTTAAAGAACTAAAAAAACAATTATTATTTTACGAAAGCATGTAGTATACATTGAAATGTCATCGATATCCGCGTATAATTGATAATAGTTATCAATATAGAGGAGCGATAATTGTGGAATTACAAGAAGTAATTTCTTTAAGAAGAAGTATAAAGAAATTTAAACATGATATGGTGATTAATGATGAAGATGTATTTAAAGCCATAGAACAAGCTACTGACGCTCCTAATCATGGTATGAGAGAACCGTGGAGAGTTATTCATGTTTCTAAAGATAGATTAGGAGATATGAGTAGAGATATTACACGTTTTGCCTTTCCAAATAGTCCAGAAAAACAAGAAGATCATTATAACGCGGTGACAAATTTAGGAGGTATGTTAGTTTTAGTACTTAAAACTGACCCACGACAACGACAAAATCGCGAAAACTTTTTTGCGATGGGTGCATACACTCAGAATCTAATGTTATTACTTTATGAAAAAGGTATTGGTACATGTTGGAAAACGCCATTGTACATCTTTGAACCAAAAGTAAGAAAAGCGTTTGGTATTGCTAAAGATGAAGCTATTGCAGGTTTATTGTATCTTACTGATTTAGAAGAGGTACCACCTAAAGCAAAACGTAAAAATAAACATTTAATCTCAGAATACTAAAGAAACCACACTCAAAATAACGAGTGTGGTTCTTTAATTATTTATTAAATGTTTCTTTTAAGAATGATTCAACTTGTTCAGGTGATTTTGCATTAGCAGAATGCAAATGAGCTTGTTTTTGACCATTTTCAAATATAAGTAAACTTGGGATACCCATGACTTCATTGTCTGATGCTACATCTTCTAATTCATCACGATTTACAGAATACCATTTATAGTCGTTATACTTGTCAACGATTGGATCAATCCACATATCCATTGCTTTACAATCAGGACACCAACCAGCTTCAAATTTTACAATTACAGGTTGTTCACTTTGAATAACTGAATTAAATTCTTCAGTAGTAGTAATATTTTTCATACTTTACACTCCTTTTAGCTTGTTTTATATATTATAACTAATTACTAATATTTAGAAAAAAATAAAGCTTAAAAAGTAGAGCGTTTATTTAAATAATTTGATATATTTATAATAAGTTTAAATAGGAGGATAATACTGAATGATTAAATTTTATCAATATCCAAAATGCACAACTTGTAAAAAAGCTGCTCGATTTTTAGATGAGCATGGAGTGAGTTATGAGTCTATAGATATTGTGCAACACACACCTACAAAACAAGAATTCAAAGAGTTAGTAGTTAAATCAGAAGTGGAAATAAATAAATTCTTTAATACACATGGTGTGAAATATAGAGAACTTGGTTTGAAAGATAAATTAAAAAAATTATCTAATGATGAAAAATTAGAACTCTTATCCTCAGATGGAATGTTGGTAAAACGTCCGCTAGCGGTTTCAGGTGAAAAAGTTACATTAGGTTTTAATGAGGAACAATATAAAGATGTATGGTTATAGAAAGTATAATCACAACTTTTAATATTAATAGTTGAATGAAAACTTACGGTATGGCATCATTAAATTGTAATTATTTTTAGGAGGGGATTTTCGTGGCAGTACCGAGCGAATTCAAATATTCTAAGGAACATGAATGGGTTAAAGTTGAAGGAAATACGGCAACAATTGGTATTACTGAATACGCGCAAGGTGAATTAGGAGACATCGTATTTGTCGAATTACCAGATGTCGATGATGAAATTAATGAAGGGGATACATTTGGTAGTGTTGAATCAGTAAAGACAGTATCTGAATTGTATGCACCTGTCTCTGGTAAAATTGTTGAAACAAATGACGAATTAGAAGATAGTCCAGAATTTGTTAATGAATCACCTTATGAAAAAGCATGGATGGTAAAAGTTGAATTAAGTGACGAAAGTCAATTAGATGAATTACTATCAGCTGAACAATACTCTGAAATGATTGGCGAATAATTTTTTAAAACTCCTTGATATTAAATCTAGGAGTTTTTTATATAATTATATTAATTATCTGTAAATTGTGTTTATATTCATCAATAACGTGAAAAAGTAAATGATTGTTTAATATCGACTTAGAAGGTGGATGAACATGGCAATTTTAAATAAAGTTATCATTGTTGAAGGTAAATCTGATAAGAAGAAAGTGCAACAAGTCATTGCTGAACCTGTAAATATTATTTGTACACATGGTACAATGAGTATCGACAAACTAGACGATATGATAGAAACGTTATATGGAAAACAGGTCTATATTCTTGCCGATTCAGATGATGAGGGCGAAAAAATTAGAAAGTGGTTTAAACGTTATTTAAGTGAAAGTGAACATATCTATGTAGATAAAACATATTGTGAAGTCGCACGTTGTCCCAAAAATTATCTTGCTCATGTATTGAGTAAATACGGATTTAACGTAAAAAAAGAGAAAAAACTTATACCTAATTTAAGTTCTGAAAGGTTAGTACTTGTGAATGAATAATTCTATTAAAATCGAAGACATCAAAGAACACTTTGATAAAGATAAACATTTAATATTTGGATATACTCCTATGTGTGGAACATGTAAGATTTCAGAGCGCATGCTAGATATTGCAAATGATATCGAACAATTACCACTTAAAAAAATTGATTTAAATTTCCATAAGTATTTTAGTGAAGAATATAAAATTATGTCTGTACCTGTACTGTTAATTATGGATAAGGATAAAGAGGTAGATAGAATCTATGCATTTCAATCCGTGCCATATTTGTTAGAAAAGTTAAAAAAATGATTGACGAATTATTAGTACAGTGATAGGATATAAATTAATTAAATAGTGCGAAAACTCTTATCGAGAGAGGTGGAGGGATGTGCCCTACGAAGCCCGGCAACCGTCTATAATGGAAATGGTGCCAATTCACATAAAGTTTAAGACTTTAGAAGATGAGAGAAAGATAATTTTAAATGCTTTCTCATCTCTCTAGATGGGAAAGCATTTTTTAATTACATAAGGAATTTAAGGGAGGCATTTAACGTGATTGAGTTAAATCAAGTTGTTAAACGCTATCACACAAAGAACAAAGATGTACTAGCAGTAGATCACGTTGACTTGAATATAGAATCAGGCTCAATTTTTGGAGTGATTGGGTTTTCTGGTGCTGGTAAAAGTACGTTAATTCGAATGTTTAATAATCTAGAAGAACCGACTTCAGGGGATATCATTATAGATGGAGACAATATTAACAAACTTTCTAAGTCAGATTTGAGAAAAAAACGACAAAAAGTAAGTATGATTTTCCAACATTTTAATTTGTTATGGTCACGTACTGTCATTAGTAATATTATGTTCCCACTAGAAATAGCTGGAGTATCTCGTGCAGAAGCAAAACAAAGAGCTTTAGAACTTGTAGAGTTGGTCGGTTTAAAAGGTCGTGAAAAAGCTTATCCTTCAGAATTATCAGGTGGTCAAAAACAAAGAGTTGGGATTGCTCGTGCATTAGCGAATGATCCGAATGTCTTATTATGTGACGAGGCTACAAGTGCGCTAGATCCACAAACAACGGATGAAATTTTAGATTTACTATTAAAAATAAAAGAAGAAAGAAATCTAACGATTGTGATTATTACACATGAAATGCAAGTGATTAGACGCATATGTGATGAAGTTGCAGTGATGGAAAATGGGCGTGTTATTGAGCAAGGTAATGTTGATGAAGTATTTGAAAATCCTCAACATGAGGTGACAAAACGATTCGTGAAAGACGATTTAGACGACGATTTTGAAGATTCAATTAAACATCTAGAACCATTGAACAAAGACGCTTATATTGTAAGATTGAATTTCAACGGTAATAATACCACACAACCTGTTGTATCTGATATTACGCGAATGCAGAATATTGAATTAAATATTTTGGAAGCAAATATTAAAAATACACGTACAGGTTCAATTGGATTTTTAATTGTACATATTCCACATATTAGTGAAGATGGATTTAATACATTTGTAACTGAGTTACATAAACAACACGTAAATGTGGAGGTGATTAAACATGGATAAATCATATGGTGATATCTTCCATGAAATGATTACTATGCCTAACGTGCAATGGCCTGAAGTTTGGCAAGCAATATATGAAACACTTTATATGACTGTAGTGTCAACCATTTTTGCTTTTATCTTTGGCTTAATCTTAGGTGTGCTGCTTTTCTTATCAGCTAAAAGTGATGCACCTGGAGCTAAAATTTTCTATACGGTAGTTTCATTTATAGTTAACTTGTTCCGTGCGATTCCATTTATTATTTTAATTTTGTTATTAATTCCGTTCACAAGTGTATTATTAGGTACAATTAGTGGACCGACGGGAGCACTTCCAGCATTAATCATTGGCGCTGCACCGTTCTACGCAAGATTAGTTGAAATCGCATTTAAAGAAATCGATAAAGGCGTTATTGAAGCAGCATGGTCTATGGGTGCGAATACTTGGACAGTCGTTCGAAAAGTATTGCTTCCAGAAGCAATGCCAGCACTTGTTTCAGGTATTACAGTAACTGCTATCGCTTTAGTTGGTTCAACTGCTATTGCAGGCGTTATTGGTGCAGGTGGTTTAGGTAACTTAGCTTACTTAACTGGTTTTACACGTAACCAAAACGACGTCATTCTAGTGTCAACCGTATTTATTTTAATTATTGTATTTATAATCCAATTCATCGGGGATTGGCTTACAAATAAAATTGATAAACGATAATAGAAAAGAGGACAGATTAAATGAAAAAACTTTTAAGTTTAGTATTAGTACTTACACTGACAGTTGTATTAGCTGCTTGTGGTAAAGGCGGAGACGAAAAAGATAAAAAAATCGTTGTAGGTGCCTCACCAGCACCACATGCTGAAATCTTAGAAAAAGCAAAACCACTTCTTGAGAAAAAAGGTTATAATTTAGAAATTAAAACAATCAATGATTACACTACACCTAATAAGTTGTTAGATAAAGGTGAGCTTGATGCTAACTACTTCCAACACGTTCCTTATTTAAAAACTGAAAGTAAAGAAAAAGGATACAAAATTGAAGATGCAGGTAAAGTTCATTTAGAACCAATGGCTGTTTATTCTAAAAAATACAAAAGTTTAAAAGACCTTCCTAAAGGTGCGACAGTTTATGTTTCAAATAACCCAGCTGAACAAGGTCGTTTCTTAAAATTCTTCGTTGATGAAGGCTTAATTAAAATTAAAAAAGGCGTAAAAATTGAAGACGCTAAATTTGAAGATATTACTGAAAACAAAAAAGATATTAAATTCAATAACAAACAATCAGCTGAATATCTTCCAAAAATCTATCAAAATCAAGATGTAGATGCAGCTATTATTAATTCAAACTATGCTATTGATCAAGGCTTAAGTCCACAAAAAGATTCAATTGTAGTTGAAAAACCTAATAATAACCCTTATGCAAACCTAATTGCAGTTCGTAAAGATCATAAAGATGATGAAAAAATTAAAGCTTTAGTTGAAGTATTACAATCTAAAGACATTCGTGATTTCATCAATGAAAAATACAAAGGTGCAGTTGTACCTGCAAAATAATGAATAATAATGCAGTAAAAAACGGTTCACAAACAAATATGTGAACCGTTTTTTTATTTTATATCAATACATTTATTGCAGTCATTTATATTATAAACTTGAATCGTCTTGATATAGTATTCCAACGCCGATACCACCTTGACCCATCGCATATTCAAATTTAACAATTTCTATATATGGATGTTCTTCTAAGAATGCATTGACTTTTTTATTTAAACCTTTTTCTGTCATAGCAGTAAAATTAACAAATGTCATAGTTATCATCTCCAATTGGATAAGTAAATTGAACAATGTTATTATAACAATTATTTTAATTAGACAGAAAATATAAAAAAATAACAGAATTTATGTTTATACATGATATGTATTGGGTATGTTAATATTACAAAAATCATTTAAGAATGAAATGTTTAACAAGGAGGAATTTAAAATGGCAGAAGATAAATTTGAACAAGCTAAAGGTAATATTAAGGAAACAGTTGGTAATGCAACTGATAATAAAGATTTAGAAAAAGAAGGTCAAGGCGACAAAGCTTCAGGTAAAGCTAAAGAAGTGGTTGATAACGTTAAAGATAAAGCAAATGATGTTATTGATAAATTAAAAGGCGATAAATAAGTCGTTTTAACTAGAAGAGAACGCATGTGTTAAACACATGCGTTTTTTGTTTATTTTAGAATATTATGTCTGAGTATCATTGTTAGACGTAATCAGTCCTAATGAATAACTTACTATATATCCTATTACTAAAGAAATAATCGAAACAATCCATTCTACTGGTGATTTAGGAATTCCTGGGAATACAGCATAAATTGAACCAATAACAAAACCAGTAATTAAGGCAAATGTTCCAATAAAGTGGTGGGTTAAAAAGTATTTTATAATACGGCTTGAAAATAGAAATCCACATAAAATACCTAAACCAACTACTATTAATATAGGCAGACCGGTAAAGTTAAATTTAGCTAAATTAGCAATAGCTAACATTATTGTTCCATATGCACCGAATACAAGTAGCATAAATGAGCCAGAGATACCTGGAAGTAGCATTGCACTAGAAGCACAAACACCTGCTATAAAATATTTAATAATAAGACTAAAAGATAATTGAAGTGTTAAACTTGATTGCTGTGTGCTAGGATTTAATAACGTTAATGCCACTATAACTATGATTCCTAAAATTAATAATCCATAGTGTTTAGTTGTAAATGTTTTTTTAAAATCTGAAGTTTTTAATAAGTAAGGGACAATGCCTATAATTAAACCAGTAAAAAAGAACATCGTTATTACATGATGATGATCGAGTAGGTAATGAATTAAATTACTAAGTACACCAATCGCTAAAATCATTCCTATTAATATAGGAAGTAAAAATTTTAGACTTGGCCAAAATCGTTTAGAAAACAATCCACTAATGGATGAAATAAAACCATCATATATTCCTAAAAGTAAAGCAATGGTACCTCCACTAATTCCTGGAACTAAATCTGAAGTTCCCATCGCAAATCCTTTTAAAATATTTTTCCATTTGAATGTCATAAAGGTCTCCTTTCTTTATTGAGTTAATACGAATACTACCAAATTTTTAACTTACATTGAAATATTAAGTAGTCAATCATCGTTAATATATAGATGCCTATTGAGAACAGATGCCTTTTGATTATCAGTCGCACTTGAAAATTGAAGTCATTTCGAAACAATTTTGACGAAAATATAATCTTTTTTGTCATTTTAATAAGTTTATATTGGGGACTATTTACGTTATAATTAAGTGTATTAAAGTGTTAGAAGTCTTTTTGACTATAAATTAAAATTACTATAAACTAGTTAAGAAAACTTTATATTTTATGGAGGGAATATAAATGTCATCAACATTGGAAATTAAAGACTTACATGTGTCTATTGAAGATAAAGAAATTTTAAAAGGTGTTAATTTAACAATTAATACTGGTGAAGTTCACGCAATCATGGGACCTAATGGTACAGGTAAATCAACATTATCTTCTGCAATTATGGGTCACCCAAGTTATGAAGTTACTCAAGGTGAAGTATTACTTGATGGCGTAAATATTTTAGAATTAGAGGTTGACGAAAGAGCAAAAGCAGGTCTTTTCTTAGCAATGCAATATCCATCAGAAATTACTGGTGTAACAAATGCAGACTTTATGCGTTCAGCGATTAATGCAAAACGTGAAGAAGGTCAAGAAATTAACTTAATGCAATTTATTAAAAAATTAGATAAACAAATGGATTTCTTAGATATTGATAAAGATATGGCGCAACGTTATTTAAATGAAGGTTTCTCAGGTGGGGAGAAAAAACGTAATGAAATCTTACAATTAATGATGTTAGAACCCAAATTTGCGATTTTAGATGAAATTGACTCAGGTTTAGATATTGATGCATTAAAAGTCGTTTCTAAAGGAATCAATGAAATGCGTGGTGAAGATTTCGGTGCATTAATGATTACACACTATCAACGTTTATTAAACTATATTACTCCTGATAAAGTACATGTTATGTATGGCGGTAAAGTTGTAAAATCAGGCGGTCCAGAATTAGCTAAACGTCTTGAAGAAGAAGGTTATGAATGGGTTAAAGAAGAATTTGGTGCAACTGAATAGGTCATTAAATAATATAAAAACTATTCATAAAAAGAACTGATTGATTTTAAAATGTGGAAATAAACAGTTTATATATCAATTCAGTTACTAAAATTTTTCATCAAGTAGGAGGAAAAAGCATTATGACAACAGAAACTTTAAATATTTCTGAAGCACAACTTGTTGATTATTCTAAAGCACAAAATGAACCTTCTTGGATGACTGAACTACGTCAAAAAGCTTTGAAATTAACAGAAACTTTAGAAATGCCTAAACCAGATAAAACAAAACTAAAAAAATGGGATTTCGATGCATTTAAACAACATCATGTAGAAAGTAAATCATATAATGATGTATCAGAACTTCCTGAATCAGTTAAAAATATTATTGATATAGAAAATTCTAAAAATTTAATTATTCAACATAATAATGATTTAGCTTTCACACAAGTATCAGAACAAGCAAATCATAATAATGTTATTATTGAAGGTTTATCAAAAGCGCTACAAGATCATAGTGAATTAGTAGAAAAATATTTAATGAAAGATGCAGTTACAGTAGATGAACATCGATTAACTGCTTTGCATACAGCATTATTGAATGGTGGCGTATTTGTATATGTCCCTAAAAATGTAGTAGTTGAAGACCCTATTCAATATGTAGTATTACATGACAATGAGAATGCAAGTTTATTTAATCATGCCATTATTGTAACGGAAGAAAGTGCTGAAGTAACATATGTTGAGAATTACCTTTCAACTGCAAGTGGTGAAGGTAATCAAGTCAATATTATTTCTGAAGTGATTGCAGGAGCAAATTCAAACATTACTTATGGTTCAGTTGACTATCTAGATAAAGGATTTACAGGTCACATTATCCGTCGTGGTGTGACGGCAGCAGATGCATCAATTAATTGGGCTTTAGGTTTAATGAATGAGGGAAGCCAAATTATTGATAATACTACTAACTTAATTGGTGATCGTTCAACAAGTGAACTAAAATCAGTCATTGTTGGTACTGGTGATCAAAAAATTAACTTAACATCTAAAATCGTTCAATATGGTAAGGAAACAAATGGTTATATCTTAAAACATGGTGTAATGCGTGAAAATGCTTCATCTGTATTTAACGGTATTGGATATATTAAGCATGGCGGTACAAAATCTATCGCAAATCAAGAATCTCGTGTGTTAATGCTTTCAGAGCATGCTCGCGGAGATGCGAACCCTATTCTACTTATCGATGAAGATGATGTTGAAGCAGGTCATGCAGCTTCGGTTGGTCGTGTTGACCCAGAACAACTTTACTACTTAATGAGCCGTGGTATTTCTCAAAAAGAAGCAGAACGTCTTGTTATTCATGGTTTCTTAGATCCAGTTGTCCGTGAATTACCAATTGAAGATGTGAAACGTCAATTACGAGAAGTCATCGAACTTAAAGTAAATAAATAGATCATTGAGATTTTCAATAAAAGAAAGGTCGTGAAGGTAGTGGCCGAAACTTCATTAAACATACAAGAAATTATTGAAGACTTTCCTATACTAAATCAAAAAGTTAATGGAAAACGATTAGCTTATCTTGATTCAACAGCAACAAGTCAAACACCAGTGCAAGTATTAAATGTATTAGATGATTATTATAAACGTTACAATTCTAATGTGCATCGTGGTGTGCATACTCTAGGTTCTTTAGCAACAGATGGATATGAAAGTGCTCGTGAGACAGTACGACGTTTCATTAATGCTAAATATTTTGAAGAAATTATTTTTACTAGAGGTACGACTGCTTCAATTAATATTGTTGCACATAGTTATGGAGACGCTAATATTAACGAAGGCGACGAAATCGTTGTGACAGAGATGGAACATCATGCTAATATTGTGCCTTGGCAACAGCTAGCTAAACGAAAAAAAGCTACTTTAAAATTTATTCCTATGACTGATGATGGTGAACTAAGAATTGAAGATGTCAAATCGACAATTAATGACAATACTAAGATTGTAGCTATTACTCATGTGTCTAATGTCTTAGGTACCATTAATGATATAAAAGCAATTGCTAAGATTGCGCATGAACACGGTGCTATTATTAGTGTTGATGGAGCACAATCTGCACCTCATATGGATATCGATGTTCAAGATTTAGATGTTGATTTCTTTAGCTTTAGCGGTCACAAAATGTTAGGACCGACTGGTATTGGTGTATTATATGGAAAACGTGAACTACTTCAAAACATGGAACCTGTTGAGTATGGTGGGGACATGATTGATTTTGTAAGTAAGTACGATGCAACATGGGCTGACTTACCTACTAAATTTGAAGCTGGTACACCGATTATTGCTCAAGCTATTGGATTGGCTGAAGCTATTCGTTATATCGAAAATATAGGCTTTGATGCCATTCATCAGCATGAAAAAGAATTAACAGAATATGCATATGAGCAATTATCTTCAATTGAAGGATTAGAAATATATGGTCCCCCTAAAGAAAGACGTGCAGGTGTGATCACTTTTAATTTAGCTGATATTCATCCACATGATGTTGCTACAGCAGTAGATACTGAAGGTGTCGCTGTTAGAGCTGGACATCACTGTGCGCAACCATTAATGAAATGGTTAAATGTATCATCTACTGCAAGAGCAAGTTTTTATATTTATAATACTAAAGAAGATGTTGACCAATTAGTAGAAGCATTGAAACAAACGAAGGAGTTTTTCTCATATGAGTTTTAATAATTTAGATCAACTTTATAGATCTGTAATTATGGATCATTATAAGAATCCTCGTAATAAAGGCGTTTTAGATAATGGATCAATGACAGTAGATATGAATAATCCTACTTGTGGTGATCGCATTAGACTAACATTTGATATCGAAGATGGTATCATTCAAGAGGCGAAATTCGAAGGTGAAGGTTGCTCAATTTCAATGTCAAGTGCATCGATGATGACTGAAGCAGTTAAAGGTCATTCATTAGGTGAAGCAATGCAAATGAGTCAAGAATTTACTAAAATGATGTTAGGTGAAGATTATAACATCACTGAAGATATGGGAGATGTAGAAGCATTACAAGGGGTTTCTCAATTCCCAGCGCGTATTAAATGTGCAACGTTAGCGTGGAAAGCTTTAGAAAAAGGTACAGTGCAAAAAGAAGGTAAAGCAGAAGGTACAACTGAAGAATAAAATACGAATAGGTAATAAATGTTATTCTAAGCACTATGGTGCTGTGACATTTTACACATATTTCTTTTTATATAGTTTTCATGTTGTTACAATGACTATAGATAGTAGTGAAAGATAAATGATGCGTATATCGTTTTAAATATATTTAAGGAGTGATTGAAATGGCTAAAAAAGCACCTGATGTTGGAGATTATAAATATGGTTTCCATGATGAGGATGTTTCCATTTTCAGATCAGAACGTGGTCTAACAGAAAATATTGTTAGAGAAATTTCTAAGATGAAAGAAGAACCAGAATGGATGCTTAATTTCCGATTAAAAGCTTTAAAACTATTCTATAAAATCCCAATGCCTCAATGGGGTGGCGATTTATCAGAATTGAATTTTGATGACATTACTTATTATGTTAAGCCTTCAGAGCATACTGAACGTTCTTGGGATGAAGTACCTGAAGAAATTAAACGTACATTTGATAAATTAGGTATACCAGAAGCAGAACAAAAATATTTAGCTGGTGTTTCTGCACAATATGAATCAGAAGTTGTATATCATAATATGGAAAAAGAATTAGAAGAAAAAGGGATAATCTTTAAAGATACAGACAGTGCTTTACGTGAAAATGAAGACTTATTTAAAGAATACTTTGCTTCTGTTGTTCCAGCAGCTGATAATAAATTCGCAGCATTAAATTCAGCAGTATGGTCAGGTGGTTCATTCATCTATGTACCTAAAAACGTTAAATTAGATACACCATTACAAGCGTACTTCCGAATTAACTCAGAAAATATGGGTCAATTCGAACGTACATTAATTATTGCTGATGAAGGGGCTTCAGTAAACTATGTTGAGGGTTGTACTGCGCCAGTATATACTACAAGTTCATTACACTCAGCAGTAGTTGAAATTATTGTTCATAAAGATGCACATGTTCGTTATACTACTATCCAAAACTGGGCTAACAATGTGTATAACTTAGTTACTAAACGTACGTTTGTTCATGAAAATGGTAATATGGAATGGGTTGACGGTAACTTAGGTTCTAAGTTAACAATGAAATACCCTAACTGTGTATTATTAGGTGAAGGTGCGAAAGGTAGTACATTATCCATCGCATTTGCGGGTAAAGGTCAAGTTCAAGATGCAGGTGCTAAAATGATTCATAAAGCCCCAAATACATCTTCAACTATCGTATCTAAATCAATTTCTAAAAACGGTGGTAAAGTAATCTATCGCGGTATCGTTCACTTTGGACGCAAAGCTAAAGGTGCGCGTTCAAATATCGAATGCGATACATTAATTCTAGATAACGAATCAACTTCAGACACAATTCCATACAATGAAGTATTTAATGATAATATTTCATTAGAACATGAAGCGAAAGTTTCTAAAGTATCTGAAGAACAATTATTCTATCTAATGAGTAGAGGGATTTCTGAAGAAGAAGCAACTGAGATGATTGTTATGGGATTCATCGAACCATTTACTAAAGAATTACCAATGGAATATGCTGTAGAAATGAACCGTCTTATTAAATTTGAAATGGAAGGTTCAATCGGATAATTTAAGATATAGCTTAAGCTAATAGTTAAAAGAACTAGAATGTTTAACATTCTAGTTCTTTTGTTTTTCAAGCAATGATTAATTATGATGGCGATATTCCACCTTATCCAGTTTAAAACCAGTTAACACAATCTATTAGAAGAGAAGTAGTTACAAATTAGCTACTAATCAAAAGTGAACGATTTAATAGATTAATTATTTTTACAAATGAATCAGTTATTAACGCAAACTTAGGGTGTTATAGTAGAAATTTTAAAATAATAAGAAAATGTAAAGTTAGTATACAACAAGTGATATATTAATTTTGAATATGGTATCATATATCTGGTGATAAAAATGATTAATATCGGTCTAACTGGATGGGGAGATCATTATTCTTTATATGAAGATCTTGAAAGACAAACAGATAAACTACGTACATATGCGAGTCATTTTCCTGTTGTTGAACTTGACGCCTCATATTATGCTATCCAACCTGAACGTAATATATTGAAATGGATCAATGAAACACCAGATAAGTTTCAGTTTATCGTTAAGATTCATCAAGCATTAACGCTTCATTCAGATTATAAAACCTATGCTGATTCACGCTCTGAACTATTTAAACAATTTAGACAAATGCTTGAACCACTGATTGCACATCATAAATTAGCAATGGTCTTAGTACAATTTCCACCTTGGTTTGATTGTACAGCGCAAAATATAAATTATATTTTGTATGTTCGACAACAGCTAGAAGATATCCCCATGTGTGTAGAATTTAGACATCAATCTTGGTTTAATTCCCAATTTAAAGAACAAACTTTAATGTTTTTAACCGAACATCAAATTATTCATGCGGTCGTAGATGAACCACAAATTAAAGATGGGTCTATACCTTTAGTCAATCGTATAACTTCTAGTACCGCTTTTGTGCGTTATCATGGTAGAAATCAGCATGGTTGGACTAAAAAAGATATGACTGATCAAGAGTGGCGAGATGTTAGATATTTATATAATTATAATGAAAATGAATTAAAAAATTTAGCAAATAAAGTTCAAATATTAGAACAAAAAGCTGAAAAGGTCTATGTTGTTTTTAATAATAATTCTGGTGGTCATGCAGCTCAAAATGCTAAAACCTATCAAGATATTTTAGATATAGAGTATACAGGCTTAGCACCTCAGCAATTAAAATTTTTCTAAGAGGCGAATTATAATGTTTTTAACAATGATTTTATTAGTTTTAATTGGATTATTATCTGCAGTATTAGGTTCTTTAGTAGGTATTGGTGGTGGTATAATTATCGTACCTACTTTAGTGTATTTAGGTGTGAACCATCATCTATTACACGGCATCACTACTCAGATTGCAATTGGTACGTCATCGGTTATTCTTATTGTAACTGGACTTTCTTCATCTATTGGTTATTTGAAAACAAAGCAAGTAGATATTAAAAATGGGTCCATATTTTTATTTGGATTATTACCTGGTTCACTTATTGGTTCATTTTTAAGTAGATATTTAACATTAAATTCGTTTAATTTATACTTTGGTATTTTTATGATCTGTGTATCTATTTTATTGATGATTAGATATAAAATTAAACCATTTAAAATATTCGATAAGGAAAAGTATCGTAAAACATACATCGATGCTAAAGGGATGACTTATCATTATAGCGTTCCACCTATGTTTGCCTTCTTTGCTACATTATTTATAGGTGTACTTACAGGTTTATTTGGGATTGGTGGTGGAGCGTTGATGACTCCTTTAATGCTTATAGTATTTAGATTTCCACCTCATGTAGCAGTAGGGACAAGTATGATGATGATTTTCTTTTCAAGTGTAATGAGTTCAATTGGTCATATTATTCAAGGTCATGTTGCTTGGTCATATTCAATTATTCTAATCATTTCTAGTTATATTGGCGCTCAAATTGGAGTAAAAATAAATCACTCGATTAAATCAGAAACAGTAGTATTATTATTACGCACAGTAATGTTAATTATGGGTGTATATCTAATTATTAAATCGTTTCTATAATAAAACAGGAGGAATTTAAGTGAAGCTTACAATTTTTCATACAAATGACATTCATAGTCACCTTAATGAATATGCACGTATTATGACGTACATGGCTGAACACCGACCTGAACTTCAACACCCTTCACTTTATTTAGATATTGGTGATCATGTTGATTTATCTACACCAGTAACAGAAGCAACTATGGGCAAAAAAAATATTGAACTTTTAAATGAGGCTCATTGTGATATTGCTACAATTGGGAATAATGAAGGAATGACTATTTCTCATGAAGCATTAAATAATCTTTACAATGATGCACAATTTAAAGTCATATGTGCTAATGTTTTAGACGAAGATGGCCACTTACCCCGTCATATTGCCACATCTTATATAAAAGAAATAGAAGATGTACGCTTTTTATTTGTAGCAGCGACGGCACCTTTCACGCCATTCTATCGAGCACTTGATTGGATTGTGACAGACCCATTAGAAGCCATCAAAGACGAAATTGAACAACGCAAAGGACAATACGATGTATTAATAGTTATGAGTCATGTAGGTGTCTTTTTTGATGAAAAATTATGTCAAGAAATCCCAGAGATAGATGTGATACTAGGAAGCCACACACATCATCATTTTAATCATGGTGAAGTCAATAATGGTGTACTTATGGCAGCAGCAGGGAAATATGGATATTATCTTGGAGAAGTGAATTTAACGATTGAAAATAAAAAAGTAGTTACTAAAGAGGCTACATTACATCCAGTAGACACATTACCAGTGGTTAAAACACATTTTGATGAAGAAGGAAAAGATTTGATGAAGAAGGCGATTATTAATAAGCCAGTTTCTTTATCTAGTAAAACAAATGTGATTACAAAAACGACTTATTTACTTGCAGAAAGTGTGTATGAGTTTACAAATGCAGATTGTACAATTATTAATGCTGGATTAATTGTTAATAGTGTTGAGAGCGATCAACTTACTGAATACGATATCCATACTATGTTACCTCATCCAATCAACTTAGTTCGTGTACGTTTGAAAGGTTCTGAATTGAAAAAGGTAATATTAAAAAGTCAAAAGCAAGAATATATGTATGAACATGTCCAAGGGTTAGGATTTAGAGGCGATATTTTTGGTGGTTATATATTATATAAATGTGGATTTATTCAATCAGAACATCGCTTCTTTGTAGATGGACAAGAAATAGAAGATAACCGTACCTATATATTAGGAACTGTAGATATGTATACATTTGGAAGATATTTCCCATTATTAAAAGGAACATCGATTGATTATTTAATGCCGGAATTTTTAAGAGATATCTTTAAAGAAAAATTAATTCATATGCATCATTCTTCTTAGTACACAAATGTTCATAGTTATGTCTTAATTTTATAAGTTATTACATTTTAATTTAATGTAAATTTCGTTATAATAGTTGAAGATAGATTAAACAGGAGGGTATGTGTTGTTATGGCTACTAAAAATGAAGAGATTTTACGTAAACCAGATTGGTTGAAAATAAAGCTAAACACTAATGAAAACTACATCGGCCTCAAGAAAATGATGCGTGAGAAAAATTTACATACAGTTTGTGAAGAAGCAAAATGTCCAAATATACATGAATGTTGGGGAGCTAGACGTACGGCTACATTTATGATTTTAGGTGCGGTATGTACAAGAGCTTGTCGTTTCTGTGCAGTAAAAACTGGCTTACCTAATGAATTAGATTTAAATGAACCAGAACGTGTTGCAGAGTCTGTAGAACTAATGAATCTTAAACATGTTGTTATCACAGCTGTTGCACGTGATGATTTAAGAGATGCAGGATCTAATGTATATGCAGAAACGGTTCGTAAAGTACGTGAACGTAATCCATATACGACAATTGAAATTTTACCGTCAGATATGGGTGGGGATTATGAAGCACTTGAAACACTAATGGCTTCAAGACCTGATATTTTAAACCATAACATTGAAACAGTACGTCGTTTAACTCCAAGAGTTCGTGCGCGTGCGACTTACGACAGAACATTAGAATTCTTACGTCGTTCTAAAGAGTTACAACCTGATATTCCAACTAAATCAAGTTTAATGGTAGGTTTAGGTGAAACATTGGAAGAAATTTATGAAACAATGGATGACTTACGTGCAAATGATGTTGATATTTTAACAATTGGTCAATATTTACAACCATCACGTAAACACTTAAAAGTTGAAAAGTATTATACTCCATTAGAATTTGGTAAATTAAGAAAAATTGCAATGGAAAAAGGATTTAAACATTGTGAAGCTGGTCCAATGGTACGAAGTTCTTATCATGCTGATGAACAAGTAAATGAAGCGGCAAAAGAAAAACATCGTCTTGGAGAAGAACAGTTACAACAAAAATAATATTAACCCAAAAATTTAAAATAAACTTTCTGTTAAGTGATATTGCATAATGAAATCATATTATCTTGTGAAACAATAATATAAGTACATAAAGTCAATTAACAATGTTTATTAATAGATAGATGCTAAAACTTAGATTGCTCTTTTTCTTTAAAATAGGCAATCTAAGTTTTTATTATAATTACAATTAAAGGTGACTTATTATGATTAAAGTTAATCAACAGTATTTTGAATTAATTGAAGATTATAGAGAATGCTTTGATGAAGAATTATTTGCTTCAAGATATTCAGATATACTTGATAAATATGATTTTGTAGTTGGAGATTTTGGTTATGATCAATTACGTTTAAAAGGATTTTATAAAGATTCAAATAAAAAAGCTGAAATTTCAAAACGTTTTTCAACCATCCAAGATTATATTTTGGAATATTGTAATTTTGGTTGTCCATATTTTATAGTGAGACATATTAATGAGAATGAACGATTAGAATTAGCTAGTGTAGATGAAGTAGAAGATAAATTGCATGATGTGAAAATAAAACCAACAATACAAACTACACAATCTACTGAAAAAAAGAATAATAAATAATGAAAGGTCAAAACAATGATATTCACAAAATATACATTGTTTTGACCTTTCATTTATTGAATAACTTGATTTAGATATTCAATGATTTCTTCGCTTTCTTCTTGAGACACACCTAATATATGAGCAATATATCCTTCTTCTTCAATATCGTCTGTGCCTATGATGCCAAATTTATTAGTTTGAAGATTTAATACCAGTGTTTTACCGTAATGACGATCGGTCTGAATAAGCATTAAATCATAGCGACTATGTTCACCTACAAATCCTACAAATTGTGCTTGCGATTGTTCCTCATCATCGTACAGAAACATATCTATCATATCAGTCATGCTCCTTTATTTTTAATATGTGAAATTAGTATAACGACAAATGATGCATGATGCAAAACTATGATATGATAATAATAATAAGAGGTGACCGATATGTATTTTGTAGATAAAGATAAATTAGCACTTAAAATAAAATATTTAAATCAGCTTATTAAGGATTATGAAACAAATAAATCAAATCATTATGCATTTGAACGTATTGCGCAAATGTTAATTGAATCATCAGTAGATATTGGAAATATGATTATTGACGCTTTTATTTTGAGAGATCCTGGTAACTATAAAGATGTTATTGATATTTTAGAACTTGAAGGGGTGATTTCCAAAGATACACAAAACCATATTAATGATACAGTTAAAATCAGAAAACAGTTTGCACATCATTATACAGAATTAGAAGTTGAAACACTTGTACCATTATTTGACACCTCAATACCGTATTATCGACAATTTGTGAAAGAAGTTACTCAATTTCTAAAAAAAGAAAATGTGCCAATTACCGCTTTTGGAAAAGGAGATTATTCATAATGAAAAATTATAAAGGTTATTTAATCGATTTAGATGGAACAATGTATATGGGTACAGCAGAAATTGATGGTGCTGCTCAATTTATCGATTATTTGAACAAAAACGATATTCCTCATTTATATGTTACTAATAACTCTACTAAGACGCCTGAAGAAGTAACAGAAAAGTTAAAAGAAATGAAGATTGACGCTAAACCAGACGAAGTAGTTACTTCTGCTCTAGCTACGGCAAATTACATTGCAGAAGAAAATAGTCAAGCTAGTGTGTATATGCTAGGAGGTAATGGTTTAAGAACAGCATTAACCGATGCAGGTTTAACCGTAAAAGAAGATGAGAATGTAGATTACGTAGTTATCGGTTTAGATGAAGCAGTCACATATGAAAAACTTGCAATAGCTACTTTAGCAGTACGTAAAGGCGCAAAATTTATCTCTACGAATCCAGATGTCTCAATTCCTAAAGAAAGAGGCTTCTTACCTGGAAATGGAGCTATTACAAGTGTGGTTAGTGTATCTACTGGACAACAGCCACAATTTATTGGTAAACCAGAAACCATCATCATGCAAATTGCTTTAGATATTTTGAAACTAGATAAGTCTGAAGTGGCTATGGTGGGAGATTTGTATGATACAGATATAATGTCTGGTATTAATGTGGGGATGGATACGGTACATGTACAAACAGGTGTAACATCTTATGAAGAAATTCAAACTAAACAACCAAAGCCAACCTATTCATTTAAAGATTTGAATGTGGCTATAGCTGAATTAGAAAGTAATACTAATTAATAAAAATAATTTCTATGATAACTTCTTATTACTTAAATTGATGATATGAGTAATAAGAAGTTTTTATATCTAACAGTTTTGTTATGCTCTGTGTAATTGTGATATGTAATCATTAGTACTAATATATAGAATATCAAAGATAAGAATAAGGACATATCGGATAAGATAGATACATATTTAACACTCACTAATTATTATATAAAATAAATTTTATATATAATTAATATTTTTATATAATAAAGTGTAAAAATAAAAGTGCGATATAATATTTCTTGATAGTAAGATAACTTTACTAAATATAAAATAAGTAGAATTGTTCTTCAAAATAAATAGCAATGTTTGTGAGGTGTAATATTCAATTGAGAGAAACTAAAAAAATAAGTGTTTTTTATGAAAAAGCAAAACCATATCTACTGACTATTCTATACTTAGCAATTTTTATAGCTTTGTATCTTATATATGGTTCAGGCGATACACATAATAACTTTATATATAACGAATTCTAGTAAGGAGTCAAAGGATGACAGATATTATAAATTTAATTAATGATATTGGACAAAAAAATCCAGATCGAGTAGCTATTAGACATAAATCAGATGAGTTAACGTATCGTCAACTTATAGAAGAATCTAGTAAGCTAGCACATTATTTGCAAGATACAAATAAGCCATTAATCATCTATGGTCATATGTCACCATATATGGTAGTTGGAATGATAGGAGCAATCAAAGCAGGATGTGGCTATGTCCCAATTGATACGTCAGTTCCAATAGAACGTGTAGAAATGATTATGAATAAAGTAGATCCAACATTTATTTTAAATACAACTGATTCAAGTGTGAATCAACCAAGGAAAGAACTTACAATCGAAGATATTAAACATTCTGATTATCCTATTGTTTTTGATAGTCAAATTGATAAAACAGATGTTGTTTATACTATATTCACTTCTGGTTCTACAGGTGAGCCTAAAGGTGTGCAAATTGAGTATGCGAGTTTAATAGAGTTTGCAGAATGGATGGTCTCATTAAATGAAACAGATAATCATCAGGAGTGGTTGAACCAAGCACCATTTTCATTTGATTTATCTGTAATGTCAATTTATCCATGTTTAACATCTGGTGGAACACTTAACTTAGTAGATAAAGATATGATAAAAAAACCGAAGTTATTAAATGAAATGCTTGTTCAAACGCCAATTAATGCTTGGGTATCAACACCATCATTTATAGAAATGTGTTTATTACTTCCTAACCTTAATGAAAAAGATTATCCAAGTTTAAATCATTTCTTCTTTTGTGGAGAAATTTTACCGCATAGAACAGCTAAAGCACTTGTTGATAGATATCCAAATGCAATTGTTTATAACACATATGGACCAACGGAAGCGACAGTTGCAGTTACTGGTGTAAAAATCACACCCGAGATTTTAGAATGTTATAATCCACTTCCAGTAGGTGTAGCAAGACCGAATACTACACTATCAACAACTGATGAAGGTGAGCTTGTTATTAAAGGAACAAGTGTGAGTTTAGGATATCTAAAAAACAAAGAAAAAACTGAAGCAGTATTTAAGTTTGATAATGGCGTTCGTATTTATCACACGGGTGATAAAGCTATTGAAAAAGATGGTTATTGGTTTATCCAAGGACGTATCGATTTTCAAATAAAATTAAACGGCTATCGCATGGAACTAGAAGAAATTGAAACACAACTAAGACACTCAAAATATGTTAGAGAAACCGTTGTTGTACCAATTTATAAAAATGGAAAAGTTGTGTATCTTGTAGGTGCTATTGTACCTACTGAGAAAGTGGATAATGATTTAGAGATGACCAGAAACATTAAAAATGAATTGAAATCTCGCTTACCTGAATATATGATTCCGAGAAAATTCGTTTGGATGGAACAACTTCCATTAACATCAAATGGAAAACTTGATCGTAAACAAGTTGCAGAGGATATTGACGCATGATCCCTTATGGTACGTTTACCTTCTTCTTAGTCGCATTTATCGTTCTTTTACCAGTCATCATACTCGGATTTTTAGGTAAGCGAAGCTATGTATACAATGGAATAAGTACAGCGATTATGATTGTGATTATTTTCTCTTCAGATACATACAATTTATTTGGACAGAAATATTTAAGTGTTCAATTAATCAGTTTTGTAATTTATTTAATATGGCAAGTATTGTTAATCATGTGGTATTACAAATCACGACAAAAAAATAATACTTTTATTAAATTTTTAATTGTTATGATTTTATCTATTTTACCTTTAGCACTTGTTAAAATATTACAAAGTTCATGGTTAGGTGGACATCAAATACATTTCCATGAACATAAGTTAATTGAATTTGTCGGATTCTTAGGAATCTCATATGTTACTTTTAAAAGTGTACAACTTATAATGGAGATTAGAGATGGTTCTATTAAAGAGATTAAAGTGGGTAAATTGATTCAATTTATTTCATTCTTTCCAACAGTATCTTCAGGACCAATCGACCGTTATAAACGTTTTGTCAAAGATGATAAAAAAATACCAACTGGTGAGCAATACAGAGGTATGGTAGTTAAAGCGATTCATATGATTATGATGGGCTTCTTATATAAATATATTATTGCTCATTTAATTAATGTATATGCAATTATGCCATTATTAATGCATTTACATGGTTTTACTCATAAATGGTTATATATGTATGCCTATAGCTTTTACTTGTTTTTTGACTTTGCAGGTTATAGTTTATTTGCAGTAGCAGTGAGTTATCTATATGGCATTAATACACCACCAAACTTTAAACAGCCGTTTAAAGCACGTAATATTAAAGATTTCTGGAATAGATGGCATATGTCATTATCATTCTGGTTTAGAGATTGTGTTTATATGAGAACATTGTTCTATATGTCTCGTAAAAAATTAATGAAGAATCAATTTGCAATGTCAAATTTTGCCTTCTTCTTAAATTTCTTTATTATGGGTGTATGGCACGGATTAGAAGTATTTTACATTGTTTATGGTATTTATCACGGTTTAATGTTTATCGGATATGGATATTATGAACGTTGGAGAAAGAAACATCCACCTCGCTTTCAAAATGGTTTTACTATAGCATTAAGTGTTATTATCACATTCCATTTTGTAGCATTTGGATTCTTAATATTCTCAGGAAAATTAATTTAAAGGGAGAAATAAATGATGGAATTTAGAGAACAAGTTTTAGATGTATTAGCAGATGTAGCAGAAAATGACGTAGTTAAAGAAAACCCAGATGTTGAGATTTTTGAAGAAGGAATTATTGATTCATTTCAAACCGTTGGATTATTATTAGAAATTCAAAATAGATTAGGAATTGAAGTATCAATTATGGACTTTGATCGCGATGAATGGGCAACTCCTAATAAAATTGTTGAAGCTTTAGAAGAATTACGATGAAATTCAAACCATTTTTACCAATTTTTATTAGTGGAATCATATTTTTAGCTTTTGTATTAATGCCTGCGAGTTGGTTTACTGGTCTCGTTAACAATAAGACACTTGCTGATAATAGGACGTCACTAACCGATCAAGTACTTAAAGGGACGCTCATTCAAAATCAATTATTTAGTAATGATAAATATTATCCACTTTATGGTTCAAGTGAGTTAAATAAACGTGATCCGTTTAATCCTGCGATAGCAATGCATCATCGAAAAAATACAAAGCCCGTATTCTTAGTTGGTACGGGTGGTAATACTGATTTAATTAATGCTATTGAATTAGCGGGTCAATATGATCAACTTAAAGGTAAAAAGATGACATTTATCATTTCACCACAATGGTTTAGTACACATGGCGTTAATGATATGGATATGGCTGCGCGTACGACACCAAATCAAATCAATCAGATATTTCAACAAAAGGATATGCCTTCAGAGTTAAAACAACGCTATGCTAAACGATTATTAAAATTTAGAAGTGTTCCTAATAAGGAATATTTAAAAGAATTAGTAAAAGATCCAAGCAACACAAAAGGTCGTTATATTTCTAATTTTAAAGAAAATCAACTTCTTAAAATTGAAGCAATAAAAACATACTTTTCATTAGATAAATCACCATTAGCTCATGTACACTCACTTACATCTCCCAATGATTCTTGGAAAAATATGAGTAATAAAGCAGTGCAACTTGGTGAAAAACGTTCTACTTCTAATGGTTATGGTATTCGTAACGAATATTGGAAACAACTAATGCATAAAAAACCAATGAATCGTCGCCAATATGAATTTAAAATGAATTCACCAGAGTTTAAGGATTTATCTTTACTAGTAGATACAATGCATCAAGCAGGTGCTGATGTACAATATGTTATTCTTCCAGTAAATGGTAAATGGTACGATCATTTAGGTATTCATCGTTCAACACGTGAACCTGTCTATAAAAAAATACATAAAACTGTTGTCGCACATGGTGGCAAAGTGTATGATATGTCAAATAAAGACTATGAAAAATATGTATTAAGTGATGTGGTACATGTAGGTTGGAAAGGTTGGGTATACATGGATCGTCAAATTGAAAAACATATGAACGATCATCAAGCTCATTCTAAATAGTAAATGAAAAAAGACACCCTACTCTGATTAAATACTGAGTGTAGGGTGTCTTTAATTTATATCGTTAGAAAACTTGTTCTACTTCTATAACGCCTGGTACTTCTTCGTGTAAAGCACGTTCTATACCTGCTTTTAATGTAATAGTTGAGCTTGGACACGTTCCACACGCACCATGTAATTGTAATTTTACGATGCCATCTTCTACATCGACTAATGTACAATCTCCACCGTCACGTAATAAAAACGGACGTAAACGTTCAATAACTTCGGCTACTTGATCAAACATTGTTGCATTCTCAGTAGGCATGAGATATGTCTCCTTTCAAGTAAAATACTTCATAAACTTATTATTAATTTATTATAATAGATAAAGAAAGAAAAATCTATAAAACTAAACGGGGGATTAATATATGACGAAAGTAAGTGTTGTTGTTTACGGTGCAGATGTAGTGTGTGCAAGTTGTGTCAATGCACCAACTTCTAAAAATACGTATGAGTGGCTAAAACCATTATTAGAAAGAAAATATCCTAATATTCATTTCGAATATACATATATCGATTTTCAAAAAGAAACTGAAAATTTAAGTGATCATGATCAACAATATATTGAGCAAATTGAAAATGATGAGTTGTTTTACCCGCTTATTACAATGAACGATGAATATGTGGCTGACGGTTATATTCAGTCAAAAAAAGTGACTCATTTTATAGAACAATATATTATAAACAATTAATATAAAGTGCAGTATTCAATTTTTATAAAAATGTGGGGAAGCTTGAGATGATGAATAAAATTAAATTCTGTCCTGCTTCCCAGTTTTATTTATCCATTATGATATTTATATAGCCACAAAACACCTGATTTTAATATATGCGCTAAACGTCCTGTGACTGTGCGATCCATAATATAGGCAAACCCTTTTTTCTCTCCTAGAGAACCTAAGAAACCTTGAACTTTTAATTCAGGCATTTTTTCAGGAAGTGGTTCATGATTCCATTGTTTTTTTAGTACATCGGCAATTTGATCACCCTGTACTTCTGCTAATTGAGCACTTGGCGCATGTGGTAAAGCTGCACAATCTCCAACGACATAAACATTTTTATAAGTCGGTACTTGATGATATTGATTAACGATAACGCGACCACTTTTATTAGTATCAATAGGTAGTTTTCTTACAATTTCAACGGGTTGAATACCTGCTGTCCATACTACAATATCAACAGTTTCTGGTGTACCATTATTATAAATTGTTCCTTGCTCAACTTTATCAATCAATGAATTAGGAACCACGTTTACATTATTTTCGCGGAACCACTTCGCAATATAATTACTTAATTTTTCTGGAAAATTTCTTAATATACGAGGTCCACGATCATATAAAATAATTTCTAAATCTGTGCGACTTTCACGTAGTTCACTTGCTAATTCAATACCACTCAAGCCAGCTCCTACAATTCCAACACGCGCTCCTTTAGGTAGCTCGCTAATACTATGAAACGTTTCACGCGCTTTAGAAAGCGTTTGAATACTATGAGTGTATTCTTTAGCTCCTAGAACATTATGATATTTATCTTCACAACCTAGTCCGATAATCAACTCATTATAATCGACTTTAGTTTGTCCTACTGAAACAATTTGGTTATCTAAGTCAATATCACTTATTTCTCCATAAATTGTATTTACACGATGTGAATTAGGAAAATTCATTCGCACATCACTATCAGATTTTGTGCCTGCAGCGAGTGCATAGAATTCAGGTTTTAAACCATGAAACGGCATTCGATCTATAAGAGTTAATGTGTATTCTTGAGGAAGAACATCTGGAAGAATGCGCGACATAATACGCATATTACCATATCCTCCACCAAGTAGAACTAAATTTTTCATATTATGTTACCCCTTTACATTAAAATCAATTGGCTATGTATTATGAATGTCAGACCTTTATAATTTCAGATTGTATAAATAAAGTATAGGTTCAATATTAAGTGATTTAGCCTATTTTAACGCTTATTTTTCATTTATTGTCCCCTAACAAATAAATGAAAAATTAATATAATTTTATTATATATGTTTTTAATAATAACGACAAATGAATGTAAAATGTTATTGCAAAATACAAATAGTTAAAAACCATAGCAATGCAACATATAAAGAGATTTGTTATAATAATGTAATTAAATTAAAAAGAAGGTGAAGTATGTTTCCATTAGTCGAATTCTGTATATCGAATATGGCCAAAGGCGGAGACTACGTTTACGATAAACTTGAAAGTGATCCTGAAGTAGATGTGTTAGAATATGGATGTCTCAATAATTGTGGTTTATGTTCTTCTGGGTTATATGCATTGGTAGATGGAGAAGTCGTAGAAGGGGATACACCTGAAGATTTGTTAGACAATATTTATAAACACATAGAAGAAAATGATTTTACAAACTTATTATAGGAGTGATTAGAAATGCCAACAGTAACACTTACTGAAGCAGCAGCTTATGAAGTAAAAGACATGTTGAAAAGTAATCATATGGAAAACGGTTATTTAAAAATTAAAGTGAATGGTGGCGGATGTACAGGTTTAACATATGGTATGTCTGCAGAAGAAGCTCCAGGATCAAATGATGAAGTATTAGAATATTATGGATTAAAAGTTTTAGTAGATAAAGATGATGCTCCCGTACTGAATGGCACTAAAATTGATTTTAAACAATCACTAATGGGTGGTGGGTTCCAAATCGACAATCCAAATGCAATTGCATCATGCGGATGCGGCAGTTCTTTTAGAACAGCAAAAGTAGCTGGACATCCTGAAAATTGTTAAGTTTCATATTCTTAAGTTAATACAATATAGTAATAATAAATTTAAATAATCGTTCTGTTGTTGCTTGAAAATATAATATAAAAACTATAAAATTGGAAGTGGATTAAATTTTGTCTTTTTTGTGAATAAATGTTTACAAAATGGATATAAAAGTGTTGACTAAGACTATAAATGGGGATGAACAAATAGGTTAAGTTCAAAGTTTTTCGAAACAATTAGCATTTTTACAATACTATTGTATTATAAAAATGCTATGTTTCAACATGTTCTGAAACTTGTAGCCTTTATCTACATTTAAGAAAAAATACGAAAGCTTAGGTGAATGAAATGGCACAAAATCGTAAAAAAGTACTTGTATTAGGCGCAGGATATGCAGGTTTACAAGCAGTTACTAAATTACAAAAAGAAATATCTGCAAATGAAGCAGAAATCACTTTAGTTAACAAAAACAAATATCATTATGAAGCAACTTGGTTACACGAAGCATCAGCTGGTACGTTAAATTATGAAGATTTAATTTATCCAATTGAAAGTGTAATTGACAAAAATAAAGTCAACTTCATTAATGCAGAAGTAACTAAAATTGATAGAAATGCTAAAAAAGTAGAAACTACTCACGGTATTTTTGAATATGATATTTTAGTTGTTGCTTTAGGATTTGAAAGTGAAACATTCGGTATTAATGGAATGAAAGAACATGCATTCCAAATTGAAAATATTCATACTGCTCGCGAATTATCTCGTCATATTGAAGATAAATTTGCTAACTACGCTGCATCAAAAGAGAAAGATGAAAATGATTTAGCAATTTTAGTAGGTGGCGCTGGATTTACAGGTATTGAATTCTTAGGTGAATTAACAGATAGAATTCCTGAATTATGTAATAAATATGGCGTAGATCAAAATAAAGTTAGAATTACATGTGTTGAAGCTATGCCTAAAATTTTACCAATGTTCTCAGAAAATCTTGTAAATTATGTAGTAAATTATTTAGAAGAACGTGGCGTTGAATTTAAAATTGGTACGCCAATCGTTGCTTGTAATGAAAAAGGTTTCAAAGTTAAAACAAATGATCAAGAACAACAACTTGAAGCCAATACTGCAGTGTGGGCTGCTGGAGTTCGCGGTAGTCAACTTATGGAAGAATCATTCGAAGGTGTAAAACGTGGTCGTATCGTAACTAAACAAGATTTAACAATCGATGGTCATGATGATATCTTCGTTATTGGTGATGTTTCTGCGTTTATCCCAGCAGGTGAGGAACGTCCATTACCAACAACTGCTCAAATTGCTATGCAACAAGGTGCGCATGTTGCTAAAAATATTGAAAATATCTTAAATGGCCAAGCTACAACTGATTTCGAATATATTGATCGTGGTACAGTTTGTTCTTTAGGTTCACATGATGGTGTAGGTCATGTGTTTGGTAGAGACATTACTGGTAAAAAAGCTGCGTTCATGAAAAAAGTGATTGATACACGTGCTGTATTCAAAATGGGTGGCGTTGGCTTAGCATTTAAAAAAGGTAAATTCTAAGTTAATAAATTAAATATTTAATCATTAAGGAGTGAGACAGAAATCTGTGAAGCAAAATAGATTTCAATATCTCACTCCTTTATTTTAAAGGAGAGTTATATGATAAACTTTAATTATGATTCGAATAAAATGACCGACGTTATTATTCTAGGAGTACCCGATCATCTTAATCAAATTGGAAAGATCACGTATCAAAATAGTGACCTTACACAAACTATTGAAAATGACCGACATCGTCATATTGTAAGTAGTCAATTAGGAAAAACATCTTCGACTATTTTATACATAAATAATGAACCTAAACGTTTAATTACGGTTGGACTAGGAAATTTGAAAACATTATCTTATGCTTCATTTTTAAAAGTGTTTGGTACACTTTTTCAATATCTAAAAAAAGAACGTGTTACAGAAGCCAATGTTCTTTTTGAGACATTTAATTCAAAACAAATTGACAAAACAAGTATTGCAGAGATTTTTGGATTACAAAGTAGACAATCGATTTATGAATTTAACAACTATAAATCTAACAAATCCACACCATATCAACTGGAATTATATATAGAATCATCTAATAGTGATGAGGATATAAAAAATATAAAAGCAGGATATTTAATTGGTGAATCGGTGAATATAGCACGTGACTTTAGTAATATGCCTCCCAATATACTTACTCCAGAATACTTTGCAAATAAAGTAGCACATCATTTTAAATCGTCTTCTGTTTCAGTAGATATTAAAAATAATGACACATTGTTATCAGAAGGTTTTGGTTTACTACATGCTGTAGGTAAAGGATCCACTCACCCTCCTGTTGTTATTACTTTAACGTATCATGGAACAGATAAAAATGAAGCACCTATTGCATTAGTTGGGAAAGGGATTACATATGATTCTGGTGGTTATAGCATTAAATCTAAAATGGGGATGCAAACAATGAAATTTGATATGTGTGGTGCTGCTAACGTTGTAGGAATGATTGATGCTGCGTCTAAATTATCTTTACCAGTAAATATTGTAGGTGTCATTGTCTCTGCAGAAAATATGATTAGTCAACAGGCTATGAAACCAGATGATGTATATACTGCCTTAAATGGTGAAACAGTAGAAGTTTTAAATAGCGATGCTGAAGGTCGTTTAGTTTTAGGAGACGGCGTATTTTATGCAAATCAATTTCAACCACGTTTAATATGTGATTTTGCTACTCTTACAGGTGCTGCTATAGCGGCATTAGGAGAAGATAAGGCGGCTTTATTTAGTTCGAATGCAGATGAAGATATGAAACACATTTTAGAAAGTGCTAGAGAAGTTGATGAATTCGCTTTTGAATTGCCTATTACTCAAACTGAACAACAATTGATTCGTAATACAGATGTCGCTGATTTAGTGAATCATACAAATGGACAAGGTAAAGCCTTATTTGCTGCAGCTTTCGTTACGCATTTTAGTGGGCAAACGCCACATATTCATTTTGATATTGCAGGTCCTGCGACGATTAATAAAGATAACTATAAAGGTCCTAAAGGTCCGACAGGAAGCATGATAATGACCATAGTGAATTGGTTACGACAATCAAAATAGAATAGATATTAGAAATGAATATACATTCATTTTGAGACAAAATAGATAAATGTCTGAGGTAAATTGATACCTTAGACGTTTATTTTTTTAAAACATTTTTAAAATACTATTATATTAGGCGTTGACAACCGCCTGACTACTTGATATTATTAATCACATAATTATACACTTTAGTTCGGTAGAGTAATAAAGGATGTGAGTATAATGTTTAATGCTGTAGTTATTGCTGTAATATTAATGATTATATTATGTCTCTTAAGGCTGAATGTTATCATTAGTTTATTTATTAGTTCACTTGTAGGTGGTCTAATATCTGGCATGAGTTTAAACAAAGTAATTAGTGTATTCGGTAAAAATATTGTAGATGGTTCGGAAGTGGCATTAAGTTACGCTTTATTAGGGGGCTTTGCAGCACTGATATCGTATAGTGGCATCACAGATTATTTAGTAAATAAAATTATTCGTGCGATTCATACTGAGAATAGTCGCTTATCAAGGATTAAAGTAAAAGTGATTATTATTTTAGTATTACTAGCAATGAGTATTATGAGTCAGAACTTAATTCCAGTACATATTGCATTTATACCAATTGTAATTCCACCATTACTTAGTCTATTTAACGATTTGAAAATTGATAGACGATTAATTGGTTTAGTTATAGGATTTGGTTTATGTTGGCCATATGTTTTACTACCTTATGGCTTTGGACAGATTTTCCACCAAATTATACAAAGCGGATTTCAAAAAGCGCATCATCCTATCGAATTTAATATGATTTGGAAAGCAATGTTAATTCCTTCACTTGGTTATATTGTCGGTTTAGTTATTGGATTGTTTGTTTATCGTAAACCACGTGAATATAAGCAAGAGAGATTGAAAGATAATGGAGAAGAAGTAGCAGAAATTCGGCCATATGTATTAGTTATTACGATTGTTGCTATTTTCGCTACTTTCTTAGTTCAAACATTTACGGATTCAATGATTTTTGGAGCATTAGCAGGAGTGCTGATATTCTTTATTTCTGGTATTTATAAATGGAATGAATTAGATAGCCAATTTGTAGAAGGAATAAAAATAATGTCATTTATTGGTGTCGTTATTTTATCAGCTAACGGTTTTGCCGGTGTCATGAATGCTACTGGTGATATTGAAAAATTAGTTTCTAGTTTAACTGAGATTACAAATGGACATAAGTTAATTACTATTATTGCAATGTATATTGTCGGCCTTATTGTTACGTTAGGCATTGGATCATCTTTTGCTACGATTCCAATTATTGCAGCTTTATTTATACCACTAGGTTCATCTCTTGGTTTAGATAATATGGCATTAATTGCTTTAGTAGGAACAGCTGCTGCACTTGGAGATTCTGGTTCACCAGCAAGTGATTCAACACTTGGACCCACAGCAGGTCTTAATGTAGATGGTCAACATGATCACATTAGAGATACATGTATACCTAACTTCCTTTTCTATAATGTTCCATTGATGATTTTTGGTACAATAGCTGCAATGGTATTATAGAAAAAAAGAGGTGACAACATGTCTAATTTACTTGAAACATTAGATATGAAAATCGAAACAGTAGATGAGGGAATAGTTGTAATTTCTATGCCAGTCACTGATAAGGTTAAACAACCCTTTGGCTATCTACATGGTGGTGCAAGTATTGCATTAGGTGAAACAGCTTGTTCATTAGGCGCTGCTCATTTAATTGATACGAAACACTTTATCCCATTAGGTTTAGAAATGAATGCCAATCATATTCACTCAGTAAAAGAGGGACGCGTGATTGCTACCGCTTCTATTATTCATAAAGGTCATACGACACAAGTATGGAATATTGAAATTAAAAGTGAGCAAGATAAATTAATTAGTATCATGAGAGGTACAATAGGGATTAAACCATTAAAATAACAAATTATAAAATACTAGCCCGTAGAAAATATTCATCTACGGGCTAGTATTTTATATTTATGATACTTCTCTATGGTGATCTATTCTTTGAAATACGCTATAAATTCTTTGAGCTGCTTCTTTACCTCCCATGATATTTCTAGCAAATGGACCAAGTTCTAAATCAGCTAGTCCACCAGCAACAAATAAATGAGGTAACCATTCTAATTCATGTGTGATGTTTGGAAATCCACAAGATAGGAGGGGGGCGTTAGCATTTTGAATTAGAGATTGTATCATGGGTTGCTGCAAAATTGAAGACTTAAATCCAGTTGCTAAAAGAATGTAATCATATGGGATATTTAAATTTTCAGTAACAATTTGATGCGATTTTAAGTCCTTAATCTCTTCTTTATGGATGATAAGTCTTTTATTTTGAACATATTTCTTTAAGCGTAAATATAACTCGCGAGGCATTGAACCTTTATGTCTTTCTTTTAACACTGTTTGAAGTTTCTCTTCATGTGAAGAATGATTTAAAAAGGCCTTCATTTTTTTAGGACCTAGCCAACCAGGATCGGCATCAAAATGTTGAATATCTATATTTTTATTCATCCATAAATGAACGATTTTATTTTTATCTAATTTTAAAAGCTTTAATGTTAAATGAGCAGCTGAAATACCACTTCCAATGACATGAGATGATTGTGAAAATAATTGAGAATTAAAATGGTCACTAAATATATGACATACATCTTTAGCTTGAGTAAATGCGGAAGGGATAAAAGGCTCATTATGACATCCTTGTGCTAAAACAACACAATCAGTTTGAATGACAGAATGATGACTTGTTGTAATACTCCATTTTCTTTGTTTTTTTCAATGCGTTGAACATAACTTTGAATATGACATTGATTTAGATGATAGTTATGTATTTGAGCATATGTGTGATCCATAAACATCTCTGTTTGAGGTCTTTGATAACGACCAAAAGTTGGATTAATATACTGATTCATTTTTGCAAATTTTTTTAAATGAAATGGGTCAGGATGAATATGATGTACAATAGGTGAACGTAAGTAAGACATATCAATTCTATTTGTGTATTTATGAAATTGTTCGCATAAAGAATCATGAGGATCGATAATTGTAAGATTTTGGATGGATATTCATGCTTCACGTAACTTAATTGCTATAGTGGTTCCTTGTATACCGCCACCAATAATAGTCCAATGCATAATAAAACTCCTTCAAAACGTAATTATTACGATTTATAATAACATAAAACTATCTTTTTCAAAACAAAAAATCGAAGCACTTTAAGAAAGTACCTCGATTTTTATCAAATTATATTTTTTTATTATTAAATTCATCTTTAAGTTCATCAATTTTTGTATCTTTAGTATAAGGCGTTTTATTATTATATGATGCTTTCATCATTAAATGACTAGAAAGAGGGCCAGTAATTAAAATGAAAATAATGCCGAATATCAGTTGCATATTGGCGTATCCTTCTGTTCCAATAAAATATAAAAACGTTCCAAATAATAAAAATATAGCACCTAATGTTGCAGATTTACCTGCAGCATGACCGCGTGAATAGACATCTTTTAAACGAATAATACCAATAGCAGTAATTGCACTGATCAATGCACCTAAGATAATGAAAATGATGGCTAAACTAATGACGATTTTTGCTATCACGTTCAATCACCTTACCTTTATCTATAAATTTAGAGAATACTGCTGTACCTAAGAAAGCTAAAATACCAATAAGTAAAATAACTACAAGTAAGTATTGTGAGCCGATAAACACACTATATAATGCAACACACGCCATCAATTGTAAGCCAATAGCGTCTAATGCAAGGACGCGATCAGGTAAAGTGGGACCTTTAATAATACGAATAAACATTGCTAGCATCGATAATACTACGACAATTAAAGCAATAATAATAATTATTTTTACCATTAAGCTTCGCCCACCTCTCTCACTACTTTTTCAAGTGATGATTTAATACTTTCAACTTCTTCTTCTTTCGTACTAAAATCAATTGAGTGAATGTATATTTTAGTTCTATCATCACTAATACCTAAAACGACAGTTCCTGGTGTTAAAGTGATTAAATTAGATAATAAAACAATTTGCCAATCATGTTTTAAATCTGTGTGATAAATAAAGAAGCCAGGTTGATTTTTAAGTCTTGGCTGTAACACAATTTTGGATACATCAATATTGGCTTTCATTAATTCTATAAAAAAGACAACAATCAATTTAATGACTTTATAAACTCTTTTTAAATAAAAACTACCAGGCAATACTTTTTTAAATAAGTAAACAAGCCCAATTCCTATTAAAAATCCTAGTAAAAAGTTATTAAATGTATAACTGCCACTTAAAAACATCCATATAATAGCTAATATAATATTTAACACAAATTGAAGAGCCATTAGTATCTACCTCCTAATACACTTTTAATATAAACATTAGGATCATAGAAAGATTTAGCAGCTTCTGATATAAATGGATAAAGTGCATCAGCAGATAAACCAAATAGTACAGTAATGACAACGGCAATTACTGAAACGATTGTAGCTTGTTTTACATTTACTTTGTTATTCATTTTATATCCTTTAGGTTCACCAAAGAAACCATGTAGGAAAATACGAATCACAGAATAGAGTACGATTAAACTTGAAAGTAATACGATAATTGCACTGATATAAAATCCTTTTTCAAAAGCGGCTTTTACAATAAAGTATTTTCCATAAAATCCACTAAATGGGGGAATACCAGCCAAGCTTAAAGCTGCAATAAAGAAAGACCAACCAAGTATAGGATATGTCTTAATTAAACCACCGAATGACTTAAGATTTGATGTTTTGGTAATTTGATACATGACACCAATAATTAAGAAAAGTGCACTCTTAACTAACATATCGTGAATGGTATAATATATAGCACCTATAATTCCTAATTTACTCATCATAGCAACACCAACGAGTATGACACCTACTGCAATCATAATATTATATAAAATAATTTTTTTAATATCATAATAAGCAATGGCACCGATGGATCCAAATATAATCGTTAATAGTGCTAAGAATAAAATAGTATAGTGAGAAAAACTCATTGTGTTATGGAAGAAAAGACTAAGTGTTCTTAAAATAGCATAGACGCCAACTTTAGTTAATAAAGCACCAAAGAATGCAATGATAGCAAAAGGTGGTGCATAGTATGATCCAGGTAACCAAACATATAATGGAAAGACACCAGCTTTAGTTGCAAACACAAAGATGAACAAAATAAAGACAATACTTAATAATCCTTGATGTGAATGAGATAATTCATTAAGTTTTACGCTAATGTCAGCCATATTTAAAGTGCCGACAATTGAATATAATATACCAACAGCAATAACGAAAAATGTCGATGTTACAACATTAATCAGTAAATATTTTACTGTTTCTTGAAGTTGAATACGTGTACCACCTAATACAAGCAATGCATAAGATGACATTAAAAAGACTTCAAAGAATACGAAAAGGTTAAAAATATCTCCAGTAGTGAAAGCACCAATAATACCCACTAACATAAAGACGATTGAAAAATGAAAATAATAACGCTCTCTATCGATTCCGGCAGTTGAAAAAGAATAGATCGTAATGAGCAGAGTAATGATAATACTCGTTACAATCAACATTGCCCCTAACGTATCTAATAAAAAGATAATACCATATGGGGCTGGCCAAGAACCTAATTCTACTTTAAGAGGACCAAATTTACTAACATTAATTAAATTAACCATCGCTACAATCAAAGTTAAAACTAAACCTATCAATGTAACCGCACGCTTTAATGGATAGCGTTGTCCTAAAAAGATAAGAATAATAGCGGTAATAATTGGTATAACTAATGTAAGAACAACCATATTAGTTGCTATCATCACTAGGCACTCCTTTCATTTGTTCTATGTTGTCTGTGCCTAATTCTTTATATGTTCTAAAAGCTAAGACTAAGAAAAAAGCAGTAGTTGCAAATGCAATAACAATTGCAGTAAGTATTAATGCATGAGGGATTGGATCTACATAGTGATGAATATCTTTTTCATATATTGGCATTTCACCATGTTTCAATCCTCCCATAGTAATTAAAAATAAATTTGATGCATGTGTAATCAGCGTAGTTCCCATAATAATACGTATTAAACTTTTAGATAAAACGAGATAGACACTGATTGATGTAAGTATGCCACATACAATAATCATAATAATTTCCACTATTCGTTCTCTCCAATCGTTATAATAATAGTCATTACTGTACCAATTACTGCACACATAACGCCAAAGTCGAAGAACATTGGTGTATTCATATGAACAGGGTGTAGAAATGGTAATGGAATATTAAATTCTGTATGTGTAAAGAAATTTTTTCCGTAAAACCAACTTGCTATAGGCGTACTTACACAGAATAATAAACCAATACCAATTAAGATTTTAAAATCCCAAGGAAAGATTTTACGCATTGTTTTTATATCAAATGCAATCATAATAATGGTTAAAGCGGTTGATAGAAGCAATCCACCAACAAATCCTCCACCTGGTGTGTAATGTCCTGCTAAAAATAAAGTAATACCAAAAAGAGCAATTAAGAAAGCAATAATTACAGCTGAATACTGAAACATTAAATTGTTATTTTGTCTATTCATTGCTTTCCACCTCACTTGTTTTGTTACGTTTACTTCGTAATTTAATCATCGTGTAAACTGCAAGACCTGCAATACCTAATACAGAAGATTCAAATAAGGTATCCATTCCACGGAAGTCTACGAGAATAACGTTAACCATATTTTTACCATGTGCTAAGTCATAAACATGTGCCTTGTAATACTCTCCGATAGAAGAAAAATGTCTATTACCATAAGCGATAAGACCTAACATTGTCACTGCCAAACCAACACCAATAGAGATGATAGCATTCGTTAATTTAAATGATGTTTTTTCATTATAGCGATTTAAGTTAGGCAAGTGATAGAAACATAATAGAAATAGACCCGTTGAGATAGACTCAACAACAAATTGTGTTAAAGCTAAATCAGGTGCCTTAAAGAAAACAAATAAAACCGATACTGCATAGCCAACAACACTAAGCATAATAATACTAAATAAACGAGATGTTGCTGTAACAACTAAGAACGCTGAGATAGTAAGTATTATGATAATAATCATTTCATAGATGTGAATTGTATTTATATTTTTAAAATTAAAGCTAAACGGTACACTCACTAATGTGATGAGTGTTAACACAATTAATGTACCAAAAATAAAGACTAAACTGTCACGTACATACCCATTAACATAATAATTAGTTAGAGAAGCGGAATGATTTGGTAACCATTTGCCAGTAGTATCATACCAATAATTTAATTTTAAGTTGTCTGGTTGTGCTTTTAATAAACGAATCCAGTAATTGAACGTAAATAATAAGATAATACCTACAATCCAAATCGTTAAAGTAGAGATGAACGCAGGAGTAATACCATGGAACATATGGAATTCTGCATGTACGGTTGATATTCCACTTATGGCTTTAGTAGCTGGTTCGATTATAGAATGTGTTAATAGTCCAGGGAATAGTCCAAAAACAACAACTAGCGTTGCTAGAATTGCTGGTGAAATTAACATTAATAATGATGCTTCATGTGCTTTCTTAGGTAATAAATCAGAATGATATTTACCAAAGAATACATGTAGTACGAATTTAATTGAATATACAAATGTAAATATACTACCTACAATCGCTAAAATTGGAAAAATAATACCTAGAGTATTTAAACTAAATAGAGGTGCGTGTATAGCTTCTATCATAGCCTCTAAGAATTTTTCTTTTGATAAGAAACCATTAAATGGTGGCACACCTGCCATACTTAATGCTGTAATTACAGTAAGAGTAAAAGAAATTGGCATGATAGTAAGTAAACCGCCCAATTTTTTTACATCACGTGTGCCTGTCACATGATCAATGGCACCTGTAATCATAAATAATGCGCCTTTAAAGGTAGCATGGTTAATTAAGTGGAAAGCAGCTGCTGTAAAACCAGCAATATATAATTGACTTTCACTACCTTCAAAATGATAACTTATAGCTCCAATACCTAGCATAGACATAATCATTCCCAATTGTGAAACTGTAGAAAACGCTAGAATACCTTTCAAATCTTGTTGTTTCGTTGCATTTAATGAAGCCCAAAATAGTGTGATTAAGCCTACTAAAGTAATAGTCCATATCCATCCTTCTGATACCGCGAATAATGGGGTTAAACGTGCAACAAGATATAACCCTGCTTTAACCATCGTGGCTGAATGTAAATATGCACTGACAGGAGTAGGTGCCTCCATTGCATCAGGTAACCAAATGTAAAATGGCACTTGTGCAGATTTTGTGAAAGCTGCTAACATAATTAAAACCATTGCAAGTATAAAGAAAGAACTGTCTTGTATTTGAGATACATGATGGATTAAATAATGTAGACTTAATGATTGTCCTGCAAGTGAAATTAAGATTAATCCGCCAAGTAAACTAAGTCCTCCAAATACAGTAATAATCAGTGACTTTTGTGCTCCATATATAGAAGCCTTCTTTTCTCTCCAAAAAGAAATGAGTAAAAAACTTGAGAATGAAGTTAATTCCCAGAATAGATATAAGATAATGATGTTATCTGAGAGTACGACGCCTAACATTGCACCCATAAACAGTAATAAATAACAGTAAAAATTCCCTAATCGTTCAGATTTATCTAAATAACCGATTGAATAAAGAACTACTAAACTTCCAATGCCAGTTATAAGCAAACTAAAGAGTATACTTAAGCCATCAAGATAAATATCAAAATTCATACCAATATGTGGCATCCAATTGAAAGTTTTTATTACTGTATTACCTGACTGAGTAGTTGAAATATAAGTTAAAAAATAAATAAATAAGACAACAGGAACAGGTAATACAAACCATCCTAAATGAATCTTTTTAAAGAAACGATAAAGGATTGGAATAATGAGTGCGAATATTAACGGTAAAAGTACCGCAATATGTATCAAACTCACTATATTTTCCTCCTTCAAAAATTGTTATAAATTTTATTATACATGAATCAATTTATTCTGAAAAACTGTGAAAAGATGTAAAGTCAGCAATTTTACTTATCTTGTTAAATAGGAAGAAAGACGTAAAATGGACTAGAAAAAATTTTGTTTATATTGGATAGAATAGTCTTTTTTTAGACTGTTTAAATTGTCTAATGCCAATTTTGCGTATTCTGTGTGTTGTTGTTTTAATTCGTTTTCCATTTTAGTAATCGCTTGTTGTAAAGAATCTTCATATTTCATCTCTTCTACATTAAAATCTCTCAATTGTGAACGTGTTGCATAACGTTTTTCATAATGGCTTAAAGCACGTCTTTCATGAAAAAAAACACCTTCAGTTTCACCAGGATGATGTAAATCTCCTTGTTTAGGATGTTTAATGACTTGTTCAATTTGTACTAAAACTTGATGATCGCTATCTTCTTTAATCGTTACACCATAAGTACCTGTTTTGTGAGAGAATCGATATAACATGCTATATTACTTCCTTTCAAATATGTTAATATGTATCTATATCATCATAACATGAATGGAGAATTTAAATGACTAACTATCCACAGTTAAATAAAGAAATACAAGATAATGAAATTAAAGTAATTATGCATACAAATAAAGGAGATATGACATTTAAGCTGTTTCCTGAGATTGCTCCAAAAACAGTTGAAAATTTTGTGACACATGCAAAAAATGGATATTATGACGGCATTACATTCCATCGTGTCATTAATGATTTTATGATTCAAGGTGGAGACCCTACTGCTACTGGTATGGGAGGAGAAAGTATTTATGGAGGTTCATTTGAGGATGAGTTTTCATTAGAAGCATTTAATTTATATGGTGCACTTTCAATGGCAAATGCTGGTCCAAATACAAATGGTTCACAATTCTTTGTCGTTCAAATGAAAGAAGTACCAGATACAATGCTTAATCAACTTGTTGATGGCGGTTGGCCTGAACCAATTGCTAAAGCTTATGCAGAAAAAGGTGGAACACCTTGGTTAGATCAAAAACATACTGTGTTTGGTCAATTAATCGACGGTGAAACTACATTAGAAGATATTGCGAATACTAAAGTAGGGGCACAAGATAAGCCTGTACATGATGTTGTTATTGAATCTATTGATGTAGAAGACCAAAAAGCTTAATTCATCAATGAAATATCATTAAATAAAAAAGGTGAGCGTAAACTGTTTTAAATAAGACATTTACGCTCACTTTTTTTATTAAAAACGGACTTTTTAATGTAAATTTATGAAGAAGAAATATAAATTTCTAAAGAAATTAATTTTTTATTAGTTTATCGTTAGTCCAAGTATAGGATTTATGCTATTATTAATATGTTAAGAAAAACGAAATAAGGGGTTATCAAGTTGAATACTCACTATAAAGAAGGTCAGCATATTAAAGTGCGTGTGACTGGAATTCAACCGTATGGCGCTTTTGTTGAGACCCCTGACCATACTGAAGGACTTATCCATATTTCAGAGATTATGGATGATTATGTCCATAATCTAAAAAAATTTCTATCAGAAGGTCAAATTGTAAAAGCTAAAATCCTTTCTATAGACGATGAAGGAAAGCTTAATTTGTCACTTAAAGATAATGATTACTTTAAGAATTATGAACGAAAAAAAGAAAAACAGTCTGTATTAGATGAAATTAAAGAGACAGAAAAGTATGGGTTTCAAACGCTTGAAGAACGCCTACCGGTCTGGATTAAGCAGTCTAAACGTGCAATTCGTAATAATAATTGAATGACTGTCAACACGCTAAAACGTTACTTTTTTAAGTAACGTTTTTTATTATGTCAATATATTGCTAAATTTAAAAAGATGGTTAATGCATATAAGCATAAAAGTAGAGACATAAAAATGTTCATGTTATAGTTTGAAAATAATAAAACTAAAAGATTTAGAAAGGAATTACTTATGAATAATAAATATAAAAAATTATTTGAAACTGTTACATTACCAAACGGTGTATCATTAAGAAATCGCTTTGTACTTGCACCTTTAACACATACATCATCAAATGATGATGGTACCATTTCAGATGTCGAAATTTCTTACATTGAGAAACGTGCCAAAGATGTAGGTCTTGCAATTAATGCTGCAAGTAATGTAAATGATATTGGTAAAGCCTTCCCAGGCCAACCCTCTGTCGCACACGATTCAGATATCCAAGGTTTAAAACGCTTAGCGACAGCAATGAAGAAAAATGGCGCAAAAGCATTAGTCCAAATTCATCATGGTGGTGCACAAGCTTTACCTGAATTGACTCCTAATGGAGATGTTGTGGCACCAAGTCCCGTTTCAATGAAAAGTTTTGGTCAACAACAGGAACATCATGCGAGAGAAATCACTACTGAAGAAATCGAACAAACAATTAAAGATTTCGGTGAAGCTACACGCCGTGCCATTGAAGCTGGGTTTGACGGCGTAGAAATACATGGAGCGAACCATTACTTAATTCATCAATTCTTCTCTCCATACTATAATCGTCGTGAAGATGAATGGGGAGACCATTTAAAATTTCCACTTGCAGTGATTGATGAAGTATTAAAAGTTAAGGAAACTTATGCAAATAAAGATTTTATTGTAGGTTATAGATTATCACCAGAAGAAGCAGAATCGCCTGGTATTTCAATGGAACACACAGAAAAATTAATTAAAACAATTACGAAAAAAGCGATTGATTATGTTCATATTTCAATTATGGATATTCATTCACAAACACGTGAGGGTAAATATGAAGGAGAAGAACGTCTAAAACTTATCCATCAATGGGTAGATGGACGTATACCAGTCATTGGTATAGGTTCTGTATTTAGTGCTGATGATGCTTTAGATGCAGTAGAATCGACAGGCATTGAACTCGTAGCATTAGGTCGTGGCATTCTTCTAGATTATAACTTTGTCAATAAAATTGAAGAGGGTAAAGAAGAGGAAATCATCTCATACTTTGATCCAAATCGTGAAGATAAACATGCGTTACCACCAAATTTATGGGAACAATTTAATAAAGGATTTTATCCGTTACCTCGTAAAGATAAATAATTAATAAAATATGAAATAGTTTGGTAGTGAGACAGAATTCATTATGAATTTTGTCCACTACCTTTTTTTATTAAGAAAAAAAGATATATATTAAAATTTTAGCTAATAGAAATAATTTACTTGTAAAATGATAAGAGGATATGTCATTATGTTTGTAAGGGCTTTCATACATGAAGTTAGAGAGAATTTAATATTTTAAAATAGAGTTTCGAAAGCCAGTAAATATAGTGATTAGTTTTAATATAACAATAAGCAAAGGGGAGATATTATGACTAAATCTGAAAAAATAATTGAACTAACAAACCATTACGGTGCTCATAACTATGTGCCGCTACCAATTGTTGTTTCAGAAGCAAAAGGGATTTGGGTTACTGATCCAGAAGGTAATAAATATATAGATATGTTATCAGCATATTCAGCAGTTAACCAAGGTCATCGTCATCCAAAAATTATTCAAGCATTAAAACATCAAGCTGATAAAGTGACACTTGTCTCTCGTGCTTTTCATAGTGATAACTTAGGGGAATGGTATGGAAAAATTTGTAAATTAGCTGGTAAAGATAAAGCACTACCAATGAATACAGGTGCTGAAGCTGTTGAAACAGCCTTAAAAGCTGCACGTCGTTGGGCCTATGACGTTAAAGGTATTGAACCAAATCAGGCTGAGATTATTGCATTTAATGGGAACTTCCATGGTCGTACAATGGCCCCTGTATCTTTATCATCTGAAGCTGAATATCAACGTGGATATGGTCCTTTATTAGATGGTTTTCGTAAAGTTGATTTTGGCAATGAAACACAATTAAAAGAAGCAATTAATAAAAACACAGCAGCTGTTTTAGTTGAACCTATTCAAGGCGAAGCAGGCATTAATATTCCTCCAGAAGGTTATTTGAAAACCATTAGAGATTTATGTAATGAACATAATATTTTGTTTATCGCCGATGAAATTCAAGCTGGATTAGGACGATCTGGAAAATTATTTGCATGTGATTGGGATAATGTTAAACCAGATGTATATATTTTGGGTAAAGCACTTGGTGGAGGCGTCTTACCAATTTCAGTTGTATTAGCAGATAACGAGGTGCTTGATGTATTTACACCTGGTTCTCATGGTTCTACTTTTGGTGGTAATCCGCTTGCTTGTGCAGTGTCAATTGCGGCTTTAGATGTCATTATCGATGAAAATTTACCAGAACATTCAAATGAACTAGGTGAATATTTTAAATCAGAATTACAAAAGATTAATCACCCTGCAATTAAAGAAGTTCGTGGACGCGGGTTATTCATTGGTATGGAATTACACGAAAGTGCAAGACCATTTTGTGAAGCGTTGAAAGAAAAAGGTTTATTATGTAAAGAAACCCATGATACAGTAATTCGTTTTGCACCACCTTTGGTTATTACTAAAGAAGAATTAGATGAAGCACTAAATCGAATTAGAAGTGTATTTAAGTAAATAGATATGACGTAATATGGCATGATTTAATTTCTTTAAAAAGTATAGGCGTGTTACAATACTTATGAAAGCGAAAACATTTGTGAAAAAAAGAGGCGAAAGTGATTATGACTGAGAATAATAATTTAGTGACTTCTACACAAAGCATCATTAAAGAAGCATTGCATAAATTGGGATTTGATGATGGTATGTATGATTTAATTAAAGAACCATTAAGATTCTTGCAAGTACGTATTCCAGTACGTATGGACGATGGTACAGTTAAAACATTTACTGGATATCGTGCACAACATAATGACGCTGTAGGACCTACTAAAGGTGGCGTTCGTTTCCATCCTGATGTAGATGAAGAAGAAGTCAAAGCTTTATCAATGTGGATGACCTTAAAATGTGGCATTGTCAACTTACCTTATGGTGGAGGTAAAGGTGGTATTGTATGTGATCCACGTCAAATGAGTATTCATGAAGTAGAACGTTTATCACGAGGATATGTACGTGCGATTTCTCAATTTGTAGGACCAACTAAAGATATTCCTGCTCCAGATGTGTTTACAAATTCTCAAATTATGGCTTGGATGATGGATGAATATAGTGCTTTAGATAAGTTTAATTCTCCAGGTTTTATTACTGGTAAGCCAATTGTCTTAGGTGGCTCACAAGGACGTGATCGTTCTACTGCTCTTGGCGTAGTGATTGCTATTGAACAAGCTGCTAAGCGTAGAGGTAAAGAAATTAAAGGGTCACGTATTGTGATTCAAGGCTTTGGGAACGCTGGAAGTTTCTTAGCTAAATTTTTAAATGATATGGGCGCTAAAGTAGTTGGAATTTCAGACGCATATGGTGCATTACATGATCCTAATGGTTTAGATATCGATTACTTACTAGATCGTCGTGATAGCTTTGGTACTGTCACTAACTTATTTGAAGATACAATTTCAAATAAAGAATTATTCGAACTTGATTGTGATATTTTAGTACCGGCTGCAATTTCAAATCAAATCACAGAAGATAATGCACACGATATTAAAGCTGATATTGTTGTGGAAGCGGCAAATGGACCAACTACTCCAGAAGCTACACGTATTTTAACTGAACGTGATATTTTACTTGTACCAGATGTATTAGCAAGTGCAGGTGGCGTGACAGTATCTTATTTTGAATGGGTACAAAACAACCAAGGTTATTATTGGTCAGAAGATGAAGTAAATGAAAAATTACGGGAAAAATTAATCGAGGCTTTTGATACTATTTATGAATTAGCACAAAATAGAAAAATTGATATGAGATTGGCAGCTTATATCGTAGGAATTAAACGGACCGCTGAAGCAGCACGTTATCGTGGATGGGCGTAAATATAACTATTAAAAATGAACCTCTCAATGATGAGAAATATATACTCGTCATTGAGAGGTTTTTAATTAATAAAATTACTCGTTTGGAATGGTAGCTTTATATTTATCAGCAAAATTTGTAAATAGACCGTCAACACCATATTGGTTTAAACGTTGCATATCTGTAGTTTTATCTACTGTATAAGGATGAATTAGGAAACCTAAATCTTTTAAATGCTTAGTGTTTTCAGCGTTTAAACTAGTATAATCTGGGCCGACACCTATAGCATATGAGCGAATATGTTGTAAATCTGCTTCACTTTGTTGTTGCAATTCATTTTTATCAAGTAATTGAATCAATGGTACGCTTGAATCTAATTGGTGCATTTTTTGTAAACTTTCTTCTGAGAAAGATTGAATTAATATATGTCCATGATTTAAAGAGTTACCAGTTAACATGTGATGTTTTTTTAACGTTTCAAGTAGTTGTTCTTCCATACCTGGATATACATTAGGATTTTTAGTTTCAATATAATAATTAGCCTTTGTACCGTATCGAGATAAAATTTCATCTAGAGTAGGGACTTTAGCATTTTTATATTCTGGTTTCGCATATTCAGGGTGAGCATTGTTAAACCATGACCCAGCATCTAGTTGTTTAAGTTGTGCGAGTGTATAGTCTTCGACACGACCTGTACTGTTTGTTGTACGATCAACGGTTTCGTCATGCATTGCTACAAGTTGTCCATCTTTCGTACGTTGTAAGTCTAATTCAATATACGACGCCCCTAACTCATTATGACTTTTATCATATGCATGAAACGTATGTTCCGGTGCATAGCCACTTGCACCTCTATGAGCGATAGTCGTAAAACGTTCGCCAGTTAAGTTGGTCATCCAATTCGAATGATCTTGATTACGATGTTTACTAATCGCTACTGACGTATATTTATTTTGTGATTGATTAAACTGTTGATGTGCTGTAGCAGAATTAGAAGCATTGCTATGGTTGTTATGATTATTATTTGCTTCTACTGGATTATATAATGTTACTAAACCGATAGTGGCTATTGCTAAACTAGATATCATTGCTTTTTTAGAAACTTTCAAAAAACTCATCCTCTCAATTCAATTTAAAAATATATTAAAACTTTAGCAAAGAGAAGAAATTTTTCGAATGATTTTTTCAAAATTTTAGCAAAACTATTAATTTATTAACAATAAATATAGAGAAAGTTAAAATAATTAAATTAAATTTAACTAAAAATGAGTCTCGCCCAATTACTTTGTATGTATATGTAATTTTACAGTGAAATCTTTAAAAAAATAAGGCACTTTCGTATAATTTAATAAACAACACTAAACTAAATTAACGAAGTACCTTATGTATAAAAATTCTAACATGACTTCACTGACTCTACGAAAGGAAACTTCAGTACTTATTCTCACAAATGATGTGATCTTCACAAAATCAAACCCCTTCTTATAAAACGATTAAGCGATTTAGAGTTAATCCTCAAGTAGATGCTTTATTAGAATCTTTATTTATTCGATTCATAGTCATTTAATAATAGTATTCATTATTGTTTTAAAATATTTTCTGCAACGTTCAATTGATGACGAACAGCATCTTGGCCTGTAGAACCATAACTTTTTCTTCTATTTAAACAATTTTCTGGTTTTAAGTAATCATATACATCTTCTTCGATTTTATCATTTAATTCTTGATAACGTTCAAATGGTACATCTAATAAATAGATGCCTTGTTGAATACATTCAAAGACAATTTTTCCTACAATTTCATGTGCTGTTCTAAACGGTACATTTTTATCTACTAAATAATCTGCAAGTTCTGTTGCGTTAGAGAAATCTTGATGCACTGTTTCATTTAAACGATTTGTATTAACCGTTAACGTATTAAGCATGCCCTCAAAAATACGTAAAGAACCTTTCATCGTACGAACTGAATCAAATAAACCTTCTTTATCCTCTTGTAAGTCTTTATTATATGCAAGAGGCAAGCCTTTCAATGTGACAAGCATACTCATTAAATGTCCTGTCGTACGTCCAACTTTACCACGAATGAGTTCAGCCATATCTGGATTTTTCTTTTGAGGCATAATAGATGAACCAGTAGAAAATGCATCAGATAGTGTAATGAATTTCGCTTCATCCGTAGACCAAAAAATGATTTCTTCCGCAAAACGTGATAGGTGAGTCATTGTTAATGATATATTATGCAATGTTTCAATAATGTAATCACGATCACTCACTGCATCAAGACTATTTTCATAAATATATTCAAAACCAAGTAATTCTTGAGTTTCATGTCTATCGATAGGATGTGTAGTGCCACTCAATGCTGCAGCGCCAAGAGGAGATATATCAATACGTTTTAAACTATCTGCAAAACGTGTATAGTCTCTTTCCAACATCCAAAAATATGTCATGATATGATGAGCGAAAGAAATAGGTTGAGCACGTTGTAAGTGCGTATAACCTGGCATAATCGTTTCTACGTGAGATTTTGCTAGAGTTAAAATAGACTCTTGGAATGAACGAATAAGTGCTTGAATCTCAATGACCTGTTTTTTTACATAGAGATGTAAGTCTGTTGCTACTTGATCATTTCTGCTACGACCTGTGTGTAACTTGCCACCTGGATCGCCAATGCGTTGTATCAGTTCATGTTCAATATTTAAATGTATATCTTCTAAAGCGTGTTTAAATTCAATATTATGGTTATGAAAATCTGCCTGTATATCTTTCAAACCTTTTACGATAGCATTTTTTTCTTCTTCAGAAATAATGTTTTGGTGTGCAAGCATTGTTGCATGTGCAATACTACCTTGAATATCCTCATCTAAAAGCGTTTGGTCAAAGTCAATAGAAGCATTAAACGCATCTACCCACTCTTCAGGTTGTTGTTGAAAACGACCTCCCCATGCTTTATTACTCATTACTATAACCTCCATGTAAATAAGCATTTACTTGTGTTGGCAGTCCATAAATATCAATAAAGCCGACTGCAGCTGATTGATCAAAAGCATCTTCTTTAGTATAAGTTGCTAACTTTTCATCATAAAGTGTATAAGGCGATTTTCTACCATTAACAATAGCATTACCTTTAAATAATTTAACTCTAACATCTCCTTCAACATAGTGTTGAGTGCTATCGATGAATTGCTTTAGACTGTCTGTTAAAGGTGAGAACCATAAACCATTATATGTTTGTTCAGCAAATTGTTTTTCAATGACTGGTTTAAAATGCGCCACATCTTTAGTTAATGTTAATGTTTCTAAAGATTTATGAGCTTTTAATATAACTTCAGCACCTGGCGTTTCATATACTTCACGTGATTTTATACCAACTAAACGATTCTCTACGTGATCGATACGTCCGATACCATGTTTACCAGCTAAATCATTTAATGTTAGAATTAGCTGATCTAAATCATAGTCTTTATGGTTAAGTTGAACAGGAACACCATTTTTAAATGATAAGATAATTTCATCTGGTGTATCTGGTGTATCCTCTAATTCAGCAGTTAAATCATATGCATCTTTCGGTGGAGCAGCATAGGGATCTTCTAAAATACCACATTCATTTGCACGACCCCATAAATTTTGATCGATTGAATAAGGTGAATCATGATTAATACTTACAGGAATACCATGTTTGATTGCATAGTCGATTTCTTCTTCACGACTCCAGCCCCACTCTCTAACAGGAGCCAATGTTTTCAAATTAGGGTTAAGTGCTTTAATTGCTACTTCAAAACGTACTTGATCATTACCTTTACCAGTACAACCATGTGCAATACCGATTGACTTTGTTTGTTCAGCAATTTCTACTAATTTCTTCGCTATTAAGGGTCTTGAAAGCGCAGATACTAAAGGATAACTATTTTCATACATTAAATTTCCTTTTATTGCATAACTTACATAATCTTCACTAAATTCCTTAGTTGCATCAATAATATGACATTCGACGGCGCCCATGTCTAATGCTTTAGAATAAACAACATCTAAATCTTTACCTTCGCCAACATCTAAACATACTGCCACTACGTCATACCCTTTATCTATAAGCCATTTAACAGCTACACTAGTATCTAATCCACCTGAATAAGCTAAAACAATTTTATCTTTCATATTGTCACCTCAAAATTTTTCTGAAAATTAATATAATTCTATACTAACAGATTGTTTTTGAAAATAAAACCATTTTTTTACATATTTATACAAAATAAAGATAATTGGAATATTATTAATCATTTATTGTTATTTCTATATTCATTGAATATTACTACAACTAAAGAGTTGATTGCTATTTCAATTGTGTATTCATTACAAAGTAAAGTAATTCAATGATTCTAAAAAAAAAAACAGACTATTTTTTGAATAATTGAACTTGTTCATTGAATAGATAACTTAAAGTTAGTAAAATGAAACTAATTCATAAACATTGGAGGATCTATAAATGACTCATATTCAATTAGATTATGGCAAAACGTTAGAATTTTTTGGTCAACATGAACTTGATCAACAAAAAGATATTGTAAAAACAATTCATAAAACGATTCATGAAGGTACGGGTGCTGGAAGCGACTTTTTAGGTTGGGTAAATTTACCTGAAGATTACGATAAAGAAGAGTTTTCTAGAATTCAAAAAGCAGCGAAACATATTCAATCGAATTCAGATGTATTGGTAGTTATCGGAATTGGCGGTTCATATTTAGGTGCACGTGCTGCAATTGAAATGCTTACTTCATCTTTCCGTAACAATACAGAATATCCTGAAATTGTATTTGTAGGAAATCACTTATCTTCAAGTTATACACAAGAATTAGTGAATTACTTGTCTGATAAAGACTTTTCAGTAAATGTGATTTCTAAATCAGGAACAACGACTGAGCCTGCTGTAGCATTTAGATTGTTTAAACAATTAGTTGAAGAAAAATATGGTAAAGACGAAGCAAAAAAACGTATCTTTGCTACAACTGATAAAGTAAAAGGTGCATTGAAACAATTAGCAGATAATGAAAGTTATGAAACATTTGTTGTACCTGATGATGTAGGTGGTCGTTATTCAGTATTAACTGCGGTAGGATTATTACCAATTGCAACTGCAGGTATTGATATTGAAGCAATTATGAATGGAGCAAATAAAGCTCGTAAAGAACTATCATCTGAAAATTTAGAAGAGAATATTGCATATCAATATGCAACAATTCGAAATGTTCTTTATAGTAAAGGTTATACAACTGAGATGTTAATTAACTACGAACCATCTATGCAGTACTTTAATGAATGGTGGAAACAGTTATACGGTGAATCTGAAGGTAAAGACTTTAAAGGTATTTATCCTTCAAGCGCAAACTATACTACTGATTTACATTCATTAGGTCAGTATGTTCAAGAAGGACGCCGTTTCTTATTTGAAACTGTTGTAAAAGTAAATCAACCTAAACATGATATTACAATTGAAAAAGATGATGACGATTTAGATGGCTTAAATTATTTAGCTGGAAAAACAATCGATGAAGTTAATACAAAAGCATTTGAAGGTACATTATTAGCTCATACTGATGGTGGCGTTCCTAATATCGTTGTGAATATCCCACGTTTAGATGAAGAAACATTCGGTTATGTCGTTTACTTCTTTGAATTAGCTTGTGCGATGAGTGGCTATCAATTAGGTGTTAATCCATTTAATCAACCTGGCGTAGAAGCTTATAAACAAAATATGTTTGCTTTACTTGGTAAACCAGGTTATGAGGATAAGAAAAAAGAATTAGAAGAACGTTTATAATATCAACATAAATTTAAATAAAATAATCATTTAAAGCCTAGGACACGATGAGCTGTCTTAGGCATTTTTAATATATTGGCAGTCAATGACTCAATTGAATATATACTTATATCAATCTTTTTTAGCATATAGACTTTCATAAAAAGAAGTTTTTGTTTAACGTAAGATGGGGTCAAGAGAAAAGGATTGAATTCGTTGTGAATTCAGGCTCATTCTTTTTTAAAAGATTAATATGACTAATGTTAAATCTGTTATCTAGTACTTGTGACTGATTTCTTAGTGAATTAATAGTTTTTTTAAGAAAAGAGTGTAAAATAATTTTATACTCAATAGAGAATGATGAAATTTCAAGAAAGGATTTGATGATATAGTGTTTCATCAAATTGAACATTGGTTTAATGTGTTACAACAATTAGGATACTTTGCAGGTTTTATTATTCTCTATTTAAGAGCTATAATTCCTGTTTTTCCTTTAACTCTCTATGTCATCTTAAACGTTCATATTTATGGTTTTATTACAGGAACTATTATTAGTTGGTTAGGGATCGTCGCTGGAACATTTACTGTATTTTATTTTTGTAGGAAATTCGTTGATACATCTTTTATGCAAAGAGTTAAAGCAAAAAAAGGTGTGAAAAAACTCACACATTTTATAGATAAACAAGGTCTTGTTCCTATTTTTATATTAATGTGTTTTCCATTTACACCTAATACAGTAGTGAACTTTGTAGCTAGTTTTTCTCATATTAAAATGAAGAATTATTTTATTATTTTATTATTTTCAAAGCTTATTTCCATATCATTTTTAGCGGTGATGGGTAGAGAAGTGACTACATTTTTAACTCATCCTATAAGAGCAATTATTTTAATTATTGTTACTATAGTCATATGGTTTATTGGAAAAAGAGTTGAAAAACATTTTATGGGAACACATGAGGAGTGACATTTTGCGTCGAATTATAAGTACAAGTATATCCATTATTTTAGCAATTATTTTCGTGATGTTTATTCAAATTTTTTTACTAAGAAGCGCAATTGTTCATACTAATGAAATGGCCCCCACTCTAAATAAAAATGATTATGTAATGATTAATAAATTGAAAGTGACATTTAATTTATTAAATGAAGGGGATATTATTATGTATCGGCATCATAATCAAATTCATTTTAGTCGTATTATTGGGAAAGCAGGCGAATCGATAGAAATAAGGCATGGTAAATTATATAAAGATGATAGACAAGTGAATAAATATTATGCTAAAAATAGAGATATTAATGATTTCGCATTACGAGATTTAGAAAATACTGATGGGGATATTATTCCACCTGACTCATTTTTAGTGTTGAATGATTATAGTAATACATTAACTGATTCGAGAAGATATGGATTAATTAAAAAAAGTGATGTTATAGGAAATGTATGTCTAAGATATTATCCTTTTAGATCATTCAACTATGAGTTTAATAAATAGATGAGGTGTTATATTTGAAAAAAGAAATAACAGAATGGATTGTTGCGATAGCTGTAGGTTTATTGCTCGTATGGCTTGTAGTCACTTTTGTTGCCAAATCCTATACAATAAAAGGTGACTCAATGGATCCAACATTAAAAGATGGGCAACATGTGATGGTTAACATTTTAGGTTATAAGGTAGGAAACATAAAAAAAGGAAATGTTATTGTCTTCCATGCTAATCAATCTGATGACTATGTTAAAAGAGTAATAGGCGTACCAGGAGATAGTGTGACATATAAAAAAGATCAGCTATATATTAATGGGAAAAAGGTAAATGAGCCTTACTTAGACTATAATGAAAAACATAAACAAGGAGAGTACATTACAGGATCTTTTGAAACTAAGGATCTTCTTAATGCTCATCCTAACTCTAACGTTATTCCTAAAAATAAATACTTAGTATTAGGAGATAACCGTGAAGTTAGTAAAGATAGTAGAGCGTTTGGATTAATAGATAAACAACAAATCGTCGGTAAAGTATCATTTAGATTTTGGCCATTAAATGATTTTAAATTTAATTTTAATCCAGATAAGTAGGATATCAATTTAAAAATGAAAGTAGAATGTCAATTCAGGTGAATTCGCATTCTACTTTTATTTTATCTACTTTACTTTTTAAGAACGTATGTTCCGTGGTAAAATGAGTTTAAAGGAGCGTGTAGATAATGGAATTAAATACATATCTTGGAAGAGCTGGTACCGGTAAATCGTATCATATGATTAAAAATATTAAACAACAAATGAAAGAAAATCCTCTTGGAGATCCTATCATTTTAATTGCACCTACCCAAAGTACGTTTCAATTGGAGCAATCTTTCGTAAATGATCGAGAGTTAAATGGGAGTTTAAGAACGGAAGTTTTACATTTTGAGCGTTTGAGCTATAGAATCTTTCAAGAACTCGGAGGATTAACTGAAACACGTTTAACTAAAGCAGCTATTGAAATGATGATATTCAATATCGTTCAACAACACAAATCAGAAATGAAATTATATCAATCTCAAGCAGATTATTATGGTTTTAGTGAAAAATTAAGTGAACAAATCCAAGATTTTAAGAAATATTCTGTAACACCTCATCAACTTGACTTATTTTTAGAAGATAATGAATTACAAACAAGAACCCGACATAAACTAGAAGATATTTCGCTTATTTATCATTATTTTGAAGAACGATTAAATGGAGAATTTATTACCGCTGAAGACAGTCTTAATTATTTTATTGAAATAATGCACAAATCTGAGTGGATTAAGCATGCTGATATTTATATAGATGGATTTTATAACTTTTCAACACTTGAATATCAAATTATTAAAGCATTAGTACAAAATGCTAAACAAGTTACTATATTATTAACTACAGATGGTAATGAAGATCACTTTAGTATGTTTAGAAAACCTTCTGACGTACTTATTCACTTAAAAGAAATTGCAAATGAATTACATATACCTTTAAATGAACATTATTTTACAACACCATATCGTTTCAAAAATAAGGATTTATTACAATTAGAACAACAATTTGACGCACTTCAAGTTAATCCAACTCAATCCCATAGTTATATTGATTTACTTGAGTCATCGAATATGAGAGAAGAAGTTAATGAAATAGCACGACGTATTATTAAAGATACACGTGATAAACACTTTAGATATCAAGATATTGCAATTTTATATAGAGATGAAACATATGCCTATCTATTTGAATCTATTTTGCCACAATATGATATTCCTTATAATATTGATACTAAAAAATCGATGACACATCATCCTATAATGGAAATGATACGTTCTTTATTAGAAGTTATCCAAAGTAATATGGGACTTAGTCCAATGATGAGACTATTTAAAACCAATATTTTATCTCATCAATTTAAAAATAGTAGTTACTTAATTGATCTATTAGAAAACTTTGTCATTGAACGAGGTATTTACGGTAAAAAATGGTTAGATGATAAATTGTTTAATATCGATAATTTTACAAAAATGGGACGTAAAGCGCATCAATTAACTGAAGAAGAAAAAGAAGCATTTGAAGACGTCGTACGCTTAAAGGATGATGTTGTAAATAAAATACTTCGTTTTGAACAAGCCATGCTTCACTCTAAAAATGTTAGAGATTATGCAACTGCATTTTATGAAACAATGGAAGCTTTTGATTTGCCTAAATATTTAATGGCCCACCGTGATGAACTAGATTTAAAAGGAGACCATGAGAAAGCAGAAGAAATTGACCAATTATGGAATGGATTAATACAAATATTAGATGATTTAGTCACAGTATTTGAAGAAGAAGAAATGAGTTTAAATCGATTCTTAGAAGTATTTGACATTGGACTTGAGCAACTTGAATTTGTAATGATTCCTCAAACATTGGATCAAGTTAGCATAGGGACTATGGATTTAGCAAAAGTTGATAATAAAAAACACGTCTATATGGTTGGGATGAACGATGGAGTGATGCCACAGCCCTTGTCATCTTCAAGCTTAATCACTGATGAAGAAAAACGTTTGTTAGAGGAACGAGGAAGTGTTGAATTAAGTCCAACCTCTGATATCTTACAAATGGATGAAGCATTTGTATGCTACATTGCTATGACACGTGCATGTGAACAAATGACTTTTTCATATAGTCTTATGGGGATGCAAGGAGATGAAAAAGAGAAAAGTCCATTTTTAAATCAGATTCAAGCACTGTTCAGTAATTTGGATATCAAAAATATTCATTATCTTCATTATGCTTATCCTCTTACATTAATGGAACATCCACATCAAACTAAAATTCATTTATTTGAAGCATTGAAATCGTGGTTGGAAGAAGAAGCGGTAGCAGATACGTGGCTTGATGCTTATAAAGTTATAAGTGAAAATGAAGAATTAAATGACAGTATAAACTATTTATCAACAGCTTTAACATATGATAATGAAACCATTCAACTCACACCACAATTGTCAGAAGCATTATATGGAACGTCTATTAATGCTAGTGTTTCACGATTTGAAGGTTATAATGATTGCCCATTCCAACATTATGCTACTTATGGCCTTCGTCTAAATGAACGTACCAAATATCAACTTGAAAGTTTTGATTTAGGTAATATTTTTCATAATGCTTTAAAATATATTTCGGATAAAGTAAATGGAGAATTTAGTCAATTGGATAATCAGAAAATCCATGCACTTACTGAAGAAGCTCTACAACATGTCTTACCACAAGTGCAATTTAATTTAATGGATTCCAATGCATATTATCGTTATGTATCTAAACGTATAGGTGTCATTGTTGAAAGTACGTTAAAGGCACTTCGTTATCAAAATGAGAATACAAAATTTAGACCAAAACGTTTTGAAACTGCTTTTAGAAAGAAACCAAGAACGGAAGAAGAGTTGATTGCACATCCCTTAATGACGACACAAGGGATACCGATTCATATTCGTGGACAAATTGATCGTATCGATGCTTATACAAAAAATAATACAAGTTTTGTAAATATTATAGATTATAAATCATCTAATCATAGCGCCAATTTAAATTTGAAAAAAGTTTATTATGGTAAACAGATGCAAATGATGACGTATATGGATATCGTATTACAAAATTCAGAGCGGCTTGGTTTAAGTTCAGAGGTTAAACCAGGTGGATTGTTATATTTCCACATTCATGATGAACGTTTGAAATTTGAAAAATGGGGCGATTTAACTGAAGAGGCATTGAATAAGGAAAATATTAATCAAGCTATTCTAAAAGAATATAAATTAAAAGGATTAATCAATAGTGATGCTGAAGTTATAGATGCTATGGATATAAGACTTAACGAGATATCTAAATCAGATATTGTACCCGTGACATTAAAAAAAGATGGAGGTATTAGTGCACGGGGAAGCCAAGTTGCTGATGAAACAACGATTCATAAATTTATTCAACACAATAAAAATAATTTTATTGAGACTGCTTCAAATATTATGGATGGTCACACAGAAGTAGCTCCACTTAAATTTGAAGACAAATTACCATGTGAATTTTGTAGTTTCCAGTCAGTATGTCACGTAGATAGTCTTATTGATAGTAAACATTATCGCCATGTAGATGAATCGATTAATCCAATTCAAGCAATTCAAGAGGTCGAATTAGAAAGCGGTGAGGACAATGAATAATATTCCAGTAAAACCTAAAGATGCACAATGGACGGATGCACAGTGGAACAGTATATATGCAAAAGGACAAGATATACTAGTTGCAGCAGCTGCTGGCTCGGGAAAAACAGCTGTTCTAGTTGAACGTATTATTCAAAAAATCTTAAGAGACGAAGTAGATGTTGATAAATTACTTGTAGTAACATTTACGAACTTAAGTGCTAGAGAGATGAAACATCGTGTAGAACAACGTATTCAACAAGCTTCATTAGAGGATCCTAAGAATGAACACTTAAAAAGTCAACGTATAAAAATACATCAAGCTCAAATTTCTACACTGCATAGTTTTTGTTTAAAAGTGATTCAACAACATTATGATGTTATCCAACTAGACCCTAATTTTAGAACGATTAGTGAAGTTGAAAATGTACTTTTATTAGAGCAATCAATTGATGAAGTACTAGAACATCATTATGAAGATCCTGATATTGAATTTTTGACTTTAGTCGAACAACTATCAAATTATAGAAATGACGATGGATTTAGAGAAATTTTAAAACGATTTTATTATTTTAGTATAGCTAATCCTTCACCATTTAAATGGTTAGATTCATTAGTCGATCCTTACGAGAATGATGAGAAGCAACAAGACTACCTTAAAGAATTAAAAATACTTGCAGAAATATATATGAAAGCAGCATTTGACTCACTTCTTGAAGCAGAAAATCTTTTATCCCATTGTAATGCTGTTGAAAAACATTTAGAAGTTGTTCAAAGAGAGAAAATGATATGCCAAAGAATATTAGAAGATGGTGTTTTGAATAGAGATGCACTTCTTAATCATACACCTGAAAAGTTTCCACAAATGTCATCAAAAATAAAAAAAGAAAATGAAGATTTAGAGACACTTGAAGATATTAAATCTTTCTATAAAGAATATAATGAAACCATTCAAAATGTAAAAAATAAATATTTAATGCGTTCAGTAGATGAACTTAAAGACGATATGAAACAGTTAGCGCCTCGGATAAAATATTTAGTTCAAATCATTAAAGATATCATTAATGATTTTGCTAAGAAAAAACGTAGTAGAAATGTACTAGATTTTGCAGATTATGAACATTTTGCCTTACAAATATTAACAGATGAAAACGGGACGCCTTCTACTATCGCTAAAGAGTATCGTCATCAATTTGAAGAAATACTTATTGATGAATATCAAGATACCAATCAGGTACAAGAGGCAATTATATCTACTATCAAACGTGGTGATGAATTAGATGGCAACTTATTTATGGTGGGAGATGTAAAGCAATCTATTTATAAGTTTAGGCAAGCGGATCCTACATTGTTTATGAGTAAATATCATCGATTCACTAAAGAAGGGCAACAAACGGGACTTCGAATTGACTTATCTAATAACTTCCGCTCAAGAAAGGAAGTACTTTCAACGACTAATTATCTTTTTGATCATATGATGGATGAAGCGGTTGGAGAAATTAATTATGATGCCGATGCACGTTTATATTTCGGAGCTCATTATTATCCAGAAAAAGCAATGCCACTCGAATTACATGCGCTTATTAAATCTGAAAATGAGGACACAGACTTAGATAGACAAGAACAAGAAGCATATTATGTAGTTGAACAAGTAAAGCATATCCTTGACAATAAACTCGTTTATGATGCGAAAAACAATGCCTATCGTAAAGCAACTTATAAAGATATTGTTATTTTAGAACGTGGAATGAGTAATGCTAGACGTTTGCAAAAAGTATTTAAAGATAATAATATTCCGTTCCATGTTAATAGTAAGGAAGGTTATTTTGAACAAACGGAAGTACGACTAGTACTATCGTTTCTTAGAACGATTGATAACCCATTGCAAGATATTTATCTAGTTGGGTTAATGCGCTCTGTTATTTATCAATTTACTGAAGATGAACTTGCTGAAATTCGAGTAGTCAGTTCAAACGATGATTACTTTTATCAATCAATTTTACACTATATAAAATATGATCAAGCTAACGCACAATTAGTTAATAAATTACGTCGTTTTATTGAAGATATACATTTATATCAAGATTATGGGCAAACACATCCTGTGTATCAGTTAATTGATAAGTTCTATAATGATCATTATGTCATTCAATATTTTAGTGGACTGATTGGTGGTAAAGGCAGACGCGCTAATCTTTTTGGATTGTTTAATAAAGCAATAGAATTTGAAAATTCTACGTTTAGAGGACTTTATCAATTTATAAGATTTATCGATGAATTGATAGAGCGTAAAAAAGATTTTGGTGAAGAAAATGTGATAGGACCTAATGATAATGTAGTTCGAATGATGACAATTCATAGTAGTAAAGGTTTAGAGTTTCCATATGTTATTTATTCTGGTCTTTCTAAGAATTTTAATAAAGAAGATATTCGGAAACCTTTAGTATTAAATCAAAAATATGGTTTAGGAATGGAGTACTATGATTTAACAGACAATATTTCTTATCCATCACTTTCATCTGTAGTTGTTAAATCATTAACAGAAAAAGAATTGATTTCTGAAGAGATGCGTTTAATGTATGTGGCATTAACTCGTGCAAAAGAACAGCTCATTCTAATCGGAACGGTAGATAAAGAAGAAAAGTTAAGAAAGTATGAACGTTTGCCTATTTCAAATCAACTCATTGCACTTCATAAAAGATTATCAGTAGAACGACCTTTTAATCTGGTATATAGTATTTTAGCGAAACACTTATCTCAATCTATCACATCTGATTATCAATTTGAGACATCTATCAATCAATTAGATGACAGCTTGAAACCATATGTAGATTTGAAAATTATTCATTTCGATGAATTATCTTTAATAGGTGATTCAAATGAGACATTACATCGAACTATCAATGATATTGAAGAAGAGGCTCCGAATAATAAAGAAAACGAACAACAAATGATTCATCAATTAACGTTTAAGTATCCATTTATAAAAAATACTCAAAAGCCATCAAAACAATCTGTATCTGAATTAAAACGTCAATTAGAAACTAAAGAAGATGGAACAAGTTACGATAGGGTAAGACAATATCGCATTGGTGCTTATACTTATGAACGTCCTAAATTCTTAAGAGAAGAAAGAAAACGTAAAGCTAATGAAATTGGTACATTGATGCATACCGTCATGCAGCATCTTCCATTTAGAGAACAACGATTAACTGAAACAGAGTTAGATGACTATATTCATATGTTAATTGATCAACACATTATTGAAGAAGACGCTAAAAAAGATATCCAATTTGAAAGAATTATGGAATTTATTCGTAGTGACTTATATATGAAAATTGCACAAGCTGATGAAGTATACAGAGAGTTACCGTTTGTAGTTAACCAAGCACGTGTAGATGAAATACCAGATTTAGATGAAGATGTCTCCATTATCCAAGGTATGATTGATTTGATTTTTATTAAAGATAATCAATATTATTTTGTAGATTACAAAACAGACGCTTTTAATCGAAGAAGAGGGCTGACGGATCAAGAAATTGGAATACAATTACGTGATAAGTATAAAATTCAAATGAAATATTACAAAAACACCTTAGAAACAATACTAAATAAAAGAGTGAACGGCTATTTATATTTCTTCCAATTCGGTGAAATGAGCATTGAAGATGCTTTATAATATCAATCTTATTTTAGAAAAGATGCGTCAAATTTCTAAAATTTCAGACATATATATTTGTTATTTATTAATAATTAAAGTTATAATATGAAATAAGATATAGATGAGGAGTTGATAATGAATGAAATTTTTATCATTCAAATACAATAACGCTGAATCATATGGCGTTAAAGTAAAGCGTGAAGACGCTGTATGGGATTTAAAACAAATTTTTGCTGAATTTGGTGAAGGAGACTTCCATCCACAAACGTTACTTGAAGGTTTACAACAAAACCAAACACTTGATTTCCAAGAACAAGTACGTAAAGCAATAGTAGCTGTTGAAAATAGTGGAAAAGCAGATCAGTATAAATTCTCATTTAATGATATTGAATTTTTACCTCCTGTAACACCACCGAATAATGTTATTGCTTTTGGTCGTAACTATAAAGATCATGCCTCTGAGTTAAATCATGAAGTGCAACGTTTATATGTGTTCACTAAAGCAGCTTCTTCTTTAACTGGTGATAACGCAACAATTCCAAATCATAAAGATATTACAGATCAGTTAGATTACGAAGGTGAATTAGGAATTGTTATCGGTAAATATGGCGAAAAGATTCCTAAAGGCTTAGCATTAGATTATGTCTATGGCTATACTATCATTAATGATATTACAGACCGCACTGCTCAAAATGCACAAGATCAAGCATTCTTATCTAAAAGTTTAACAGGTGGTTGCCCAATGGGACCATATATTGTTACTAAAGATGAATTACCTACTCCAGAAAATGTTAATATTGTCACTAAAGTGAATAATGAAATTCGCCAAGATGGAAACACTAGTCAAATGATTAATAAAATTGATGACTTAATTCAAGAAATTTCTAAATATGTTGCTTTACATCCTGGTGATATCATTGCAACCGGTACTCCAGCGGGTGTAGGAGCTGGATTACAACCACCAAAATTCTTACAACCAGGTGATGAAGTTAAAGTAACTATTGATAACATTGGTACTTTGACAACTTATATTGCCAAATAATAATGCTAGTTATGTTTAAAAGGAGAGAAGCTAAGGCTTCTCTCCTTTTTAAATTTTAATACTTAAAAAGTGGAAATATGTTATGATAATTAAAAGAAAGTGATTATAAATATTGGAGGTAATCAAGTCTTGTTACATATGCATATTGTGAGTTGGGTTTTAACCATTGTGTTATATATTATTGCATTTTTACACATTTCAAAATCACAGGGGCCAACACCAACTTTTAAATCATTACATATGGGGCTTAGAGTCTTTATGCTCCTTACAATATTCTCAGGATTTTGGGAATTAATTGAAGAGTTTATGGCAGCGAGTCATGGTGAAGGTGGCAACCACATGCTTCTTACTTTAAAAATGTTATGTGGCTTAGGTGTTGTTGCTTTAATGGAAGTATCATTAGATAAAAGAAAAAAACATGCACCTAGTCATGGCTTATTTTGGGCAACAATTATTTTAATTATTATTACTATGGCTCTTGGAATTATCTTACCATGGGGTCCATTATCTAAAATGTTCGGTTTAAGTTAAGTAAAAAGAATCGTTTGAGTGTCTACTCAAACGATTCTTTTTATATATTGCGTGCTTTGTAACCAATCATATTGATTAAATCTTTAGGATGACTATAAGGAGGCGCATAGGCAACTTCAAATTCAGCCAATTCATCTACTGTAAGTTGATTCATCATAGCCATTGATAAAATATCAATACGTTTATCGGCGCCTTGTTTTCCAACTGCTGCGGCGCGTATTAATTGTCTATTGTCTTTATTAAAATAGACACGTAAGTGTAGGGGTGTATTACCTGGGTAATATCCTGCGTGTGCACCAGACTTAATTTCAACCATCTCATAATTAAATAGACTTAATTCTTCAGGTTTTATTCCTACGCTCGCAAAAGTGTAGTCAAAAAATTTTACAATATTTGAACCAAGAAAACCTTTAAATGTAATATGTTTATTACCTGAGAGTTGTTCTGCTATAATACTTGCTGCACGATGAGCACCCCAAGCTAAAGGTACTTGAGCATTCATATTTACATGGCGATAATGTGAGGTGATGACATCACCTAGAGCATAAATATCAGGTATATTTGTTTTAAAGCAATCATCAACAGGAATAAAACCTTGTTTATCTATATGAATATTTGATGAACGTAAAAATGATGAATTAGGATGAGTTCCTATACCTTCAATAATGATATCGAAATCTTCATGTATACCAGATTTAAAATAAACAGTATGCGCTTGAATTGATTCAATTTCTTCATTTAATCTATATGAAATGTTTCTTTGATCAATTTCGCTAAAAATGGCTGCATTCATATCTTGGTCCATTAATTTATTGACTTTATCTGAACGATGAATCCATGTCACATCAAGACCACGTTGATAAAGGTTTTCTAATACTTCTAATGAAATGTAACCAGCACCGACAACTAATGCTCGCTTAGCTTTATGACGAGAAATATATTGATCGATTTGGTCCATATCTTCTGCATTTCTTAGAGTGAAAGTAAAATTATTAGTAAATCCAAGAGTATTCGCACTAGCGCCAGGACTTAAGATTAATTTGTCATAAGTTTCGTCGAATGTTTCGCCTGTTTGATGATTTAATACACGTACGACATGTTGTTGATCGTTTACTTCAATTACTTCATGATGTGTTTTAACTACAATATTTTTCTTCTCTTTAAAAATGTCTGGTGTAATAGGCAATATTTGATGACGATCAGAAACGAGATGTCCAATATAGTAAGGTAAACCACAATTAGCAAAACTCATATCTCGATCTTTTTCAAAAATGATAATGTCGCTTTCTTTATCTAAGCGACGAATTTGACTTGCACATGTTGCGCCCCCAGCAACAGCACCAACTATAATAATTTTAGACATACATATCCTCCATAACTAAGAAGTAAACAAGTGAGATACAATTATAATTTTTAGAATCTTACTTTAAGTACTCTCATTTTTATTATTGATAAGGTATTTCTAGTTTGAAAAATTCATTTAGGTAACGCCCAATTCCATCTTCGTTATTGGAATAAGTGATATGATTAGCGATATGTTTTAAATCATCTAAACCATTGTCCATAGCAATTCCGTATTGAGCATATTTAATCATTTCTAAATCATTATCTTCATCTCCAAATGCAATAATATTAGAAGAATCTATATTTAAATATGATTTAACATAGTCAATGCCACGAGCTTTACTAATACCTCGTTTTACGATTTCAATAACAGGAAAGGGTGCACCCCAACGACGATGTTCAATATTTTCAGCATAAAAACGAGTTAACATTTGTTTAATACGTGTGATATTCACTTCTTCAGCTTCCACTAATATGGAAGTTGGAGATTCATCAAGTTTTTCTAATAAATTGCCTGTTTGAATTTTAGGATTACCCATTGAAAAACCTTCAAATAATCGAGGATCATGATTATTGATAAAGACACTGTCTCTAACTTCAGCAATAATATTTGTAACATTAGATTTTTGAAGTGCCTCTATAATACTTCTAGCGATATCTACATCTAATACCTCATGTTTGGTTTCAAAGTCATCTGCTTTTGGATGATGAACGTAGGCACCATTAAAATTAACAATAGGTGTATTCATATTAAGTTCATGATAATATATTTGGCTTGCACGATAAGGACGTCCAGTTGCAATCATTAAGTAATGACCTTGTTTTTGTAAAGAAGTTAAAACTTTTTTTGTATAATCACTAATTTCTTTATTATCATTTAATAATGTTCCATCTAAATCTAAACAAATTAAATAAGGTTTCATAAATATCTCCTTGCATTACAGTTCATAAATATTAGTTTATTTGTATCATAGCATTTTATTGGCGTTTTGTCGGATATTTGATATATTAGTGTAAAGATAATTATGGAGAGGTGATACTAATGGAAGAAGCATTAAAAGATAGTATCCTTGGCGCTTTGGAAATGGTAATTGACCCTGAATTAGGTATAGACATTGTTAATTTAGGTTTAGTATATAAAGTAAACGTTGATGATGAAGGATTATGTACTGTAGAAATGACACTTACGTCTATGGGCTGTCCACTTGGACCACAAATCATCGATCAAATTAAGACAGTATTAGCCGAAATTCCAGAGATTCAAGATACAGAAGTTAATATTGTTTGGAATCCGCCATGGAATAAAGATATGATGTCTAGATATGCAAAAATCGCATTAGGCGTTGGATAAATTTAAGCGAGCTCGATAGCATTAATGTATGAAGCTATTTATTATGAAGCGCTAGATACAATATTTAATAGAGAGTAGGGGATGAATTTTTCTTCTACTCTCTTTTTTAATATATAAGAATGTGACAATTTTATTTTTAAATGAGTAAAAAAGAAATGACACAATTGTAATATAAATTGAATTTACGTCTAGGTTATACTACAATACATAAGACTTATATCTTAGGAAAAGTATAATTTTCAACAATTAAGAATTAATCAATGAAAATGAATTTATATTTTATTTAATTGTATATCAAGTTTTCAGTCAACTTAGTATAAAACACAGAATCATATTATACAGTGTATTAAATTCATAGACTATAGAATGACCAATCATACATATAAACTTCTATAATTAACTTTATTGTTATTCTGATTTTAGTGCTTTTATATCTAATGAATTTATTGAAAATTTATTATTTAATAGGGAAAGAATGTGAACAATGAAACAAAATTTAGAAAAGGGCGTGCAGGATAAAACAAAAATGCGCTATATGCCTGGTTTAGATGGTCTAAGAGCAATTGCCGTATTAGGCATCATTATATATCATTTGAATAGAAAGTGGCTAACTGGAGGTTTTATTGGTGTAGATACTTTCTTCGTTATTTCAGGATATTTAATTACAAGTTTACTTTTGAGAGAGTATGAAGAAAAAGGAATTATTAATCTTAAACAATTTTGGATTAGACGCATAAAACGTCTACTGCCAGCGGTGATAGCTTTATTAATAACAGTAGGTATTGCAACCTTATTATTTGAACCTCAACAAATTATTAGAGTTAAACATGATATTATTGCAGCGCTATTTTATGTTTCAAATTGGTGGTATATCGCTAAAGACGTTAACTATTTTGAACAATTTTCATTCATGCCTCTTAAACATTTATGGTCTCTTGCTATCGAAGAACAATTTTATTTATTTTTCCCATTCATTTTAGTGATATTATTACTTACGATTAAAAAATATCGTAATGTGACACTTATATTTTGGATAGTATCATTGGCCTCTTTATTAGAAATGGTCATTATATCACAACCAAATGTGGGATATTCGCGTGTTTATTTTGGTACAGATACTCGTTTACAAACATTATTATTAGGCGTCATATTGGCGTTTGTTTGGCCACCATTTAAATTAAAAGTTAATCCACCACAACGATTACGTCGTGCAATAGATGGAATTGGTATAGGTAGCCTACTTATCTTAATTATTTTATTCTTCACTGTTAACGACGATAATGATTGGATATACAATGGCGGGTTTTATTTGATATCTTTAGTGACATTATTTGTTATTGCAAGTGTCGTTCACCCATCTACAATGATTGCTAAATTTCTAGGACATCCTTTGTTAGTGTATATCGGAAAACGTTCATATAGTTTATACTTATGGCATTTCGCCGTCATTAGTTTTCTACATATACATTTTGTTGATGGTCAGTTACCAATATATGTATATATCTTAGATATACTATTAACTGTGGCGTTTGCAGAATTATCTTATCGTTATATTGAAACACCATTTAGACGTGAAGGGTTAAGCGCATTTTCTTTTGACCGATTACGTAGACCTAAATTTATAAGAACAATAGTTACTATCATAGCTGTGATTCCATTGTTATTAATATTTATGGGTGCATTTGATCGATTTGGAAAAGATGAAATTGCAAATAAAGCAAACAGTTTTAATACAAGTACTGCTGATAAATATTTAGTCAAAATGATGCCCGGTGAAAATATTAAGTTAAATGGACAAACAAGTAAGAGTGAGAATAAAGATAAAGTTTACACAAATATCAGCCCATTACTTATTGGCGATTCAGTTATGGTAGATATTGGTGAAGAATTTAAATCTCAAGTTCCTAAAGCAACTATAGATGGTAAAGTAGGTCGTCATTTACAAGAAGCCCTGATAGTTGCAAATAATTATACTAATTATAATAAACCATCAAATCAAGTTGTATTAGAACTTGGTACAAATGGAGATTTTACTCAAGATGAGCTTGATCAACTTATTAGTAAATTTGGTAAAGCTAAAATATATTTAGTTAATACAAGGGTACCGAGAAGCTGGCAAGATAATGTAAATAAACAACTTTCAGACGCAGCTAAGCGACATAAAAATGTTGTTTTAGTAGACTGGTATAAACGTTCTGCCGGTCACACTGAATATTTTGCATCTGATGGTGTGCACTTAGAACATAGTGGGGTACAAGCATTATCGGATGAAATACTAAAAAATATGACTAAAAAATAAATAATTAAAAAGGATTAACTAGTTGAGGATGCTCACAAAGTTAATCCTTTTTTAGCATTTAAGAAAAAATTAAGGTAACAATGTTTAAATAGTAAGGTAATATGATAAGTAATGAATGAAACGTAAATGAATGCTTGATATGATAGGATTTATTGAATTGTTAAAAAGATGAGTAAAAGTGTTGATTAATTAGTAAAGAAGGTCTATAATGTAATTAAGGTCAAAGAAAGTCAAAGTCAAACGAAGGAGTATTTGACCATACTCTTATACAAAAAGTAGGGGTGAATACATTTGGATATCAATCAAATGACTTATAAAGTACAAGAAGCTTTGCAAAAAGCAATTGAATTAAGTAAAGAAAATGAATTACAAAATATTGAAATTGAAGCAATACTAAAAGGAACTTTAGAAGAAGACGAAAGCTTGTTTAAAAGTATTTTAGAACGTGCAAATATAGACACTGATCAACTAAATCAAGCGTATAGTGAAAAATTAAAACACTATCCATCAGTACAAGGTGATAATGTTCAATATGGACAATATATTGGCTCAAAAGCAAACGAATTATTAAATAAAGCTGAGTCATATATGAAAGAATATGAAGATGAATATATCTCAATGGAACATATTTTACGTGCTGCTATGGACATTGATGAAACAACACAACAATTTGTAGGAAATAAAGAAGAAGTAGTCAAAGAAATTATTACTAAAGTTAGAGGGGGAAATCATGTGACTTCACAAAATCCAGAAGTAAATTATGAAGCTTTAGAGAAATATGGTAGAGATTTAGTAGAAGAAGTTCGCCAAGGCAAAATGGATCCAGTTATTGGTAGAGATGAAGAAATCCGTAATACCATTCGAATTTTAAGCCGTAAAACTAAAAATAACCCAGTATTAATTGGAGAGCCTGGTGTAGGTAAAACTGCAATTGTAGAAGGATTAGCACAACGTATTGTACGTAAAGATGTGCCGGAATCATTGCTAGATAAAACTATTTTTGAATTAGATTTAAGTGCATTAGTTGCAGGTGCAAAATTTAGAGGCGAATTTGAAGAACGTCTTAAAGCAGTACTTAAAGAAGTGAAAGAATCAGATGGACGTATTATCCTATTTATCGATGAAATTCACATGTTAGTTGGTGCTGGTAAAACAGATGGTGCAATGGATGCTGGTAATATGTTAAAACCAATGTTAGCTCGTGGTGAATTGCATTGTATCGGTGCTACAACATTAAATGAATATAGAGAATATATTGAAAAAGATTCAGCCTTAGAACGTCGATTCCAAAAAGTAGGTGTAAGTGAACCTGACGTAGAAGATACAATTTCAATCTTACGTGGTTTAAAAGAACGCTATGAAGTTTATCATGGTGTGCGTATTCAAGACCGTGCTTTAGTAGCAGCAGCAGAATTATCAGATCGTTATATTACTGATCGATTTTTACCAGATAAAGCAATTGATTTAGTCGACCAAGCTTGTGCAACTATCCGAACAGAAATGGGATCAAATCCAACTGAATTAGACCAAGTTAATCGCCGTGTTATGCAATTAGAAATTGAAGAAAGTGCATTAAAAAATGAATCAGATAATGCAAGTAAACATCGATTAGAAGAATTACAAGAAGAACTTTCAAATGAAAAAGAAAAACAAGCGTCATTACAATCTCGTGTAGAACAAGAAAAAGAAAAAATCGCGAAAGTTCAAGAAAAACGTGCTGAATTAGATCGTAGTCGTCAAGCTTTAGAAGATGCGCAAACAGAAAGTAATTATGAAAAAGCAGCAGAATTACAATATGGTACGATTCCACAATTAGAAAAAGAATTAAAAGAATACGAAGAAGCTTTCCATGATGAACAAGGCGATAATGAACGCATGATTCGCGAAGTTGTTTCTGATGAGGAAATTGGAGATATTGTAAGCCAATGGACAGGTATTCCAGTTTCTAAATTAGTCGAAACAGAAAGAGAAAAATTATTAAACTTAAGTGATATCTTACATGAACGTGTCGTAGGGCAAGATAAAGCGGTTGATCTTGTGTCAGATGCTGTAGTGAGAGCGCGTGCAGGTATAAAAGATCCTAATCGTCCAATAGGTAGTTTCTTATTCTTAGGTCCAACTGGTGTAGGTAAAACAGAGTTAGCTAAATCACTCGCTTCATCATTATTCGACTCTGAAAAACATATGATTCGTATTGACATGAGTGAATATATGGAAAAACATTCTGTTTCTAGATTAATTGGTGCGCCTCCTGGTTATGTAGGCCATGATGAAGGTGGTCAATTAACTGAAGCGGTAAGACGTAACCCATATTCAGTTATTCTACTCGACGAAGTTGAAAAAGCACATAGTGATGTATTCAACGTGTTACTTCAAATTTTAGATGAAGGGCGTTTAACTGATTCTAAAGGTCGTAGCGTAGATTTCAAAAATACAATTATTATCATGACAAGTAATATTGGTTCACAAATATTATTAGAAAATGTTAAAGATTCTGGTGAAATTACTGAAAGCACTGAAAAAGCAGTTATGGATAGTTTACATGCATTCTTTAAACCAGAAATCTTAAACCGTATGGATGATATTGTATTATTTAAACCATTATCTATAAATGATATGAGTATGATTGTAGATAAAATTTTAACTCAATTAAATATTCGATTAATGGATCAACGTATTTCAATTGAAGTATCAGACGAAGCTAAAAAATGGTTAGGTGAAGAAGCATACGAACCACAATTTGGTGCTAGACCACTTAAACGTTTTGTACAACGTCAAATTGAAACACCACTTGCTCGTATGATGATTAAAGAAAATATGCCAGAAGGTACAAAAGTAAATGTTGATCTTAACGATAGTCAAGAATTAACATTTGATGTACAAAAACCTTCAGCTGAATAGTATATAAAAAGGCATTGGAAAGCAAAGCTTTCCAATGCCTTTTCTTATTATTAAACTTGTTAAGAGCGTTATATTACTCCAAACACGTAATACAATACCATTTAGACGTCTCTATTCCCTTTACGAGCGAAATCATTAGGTTTAATCATAGCACCTAAAATGGCAATAGCAATGGTAATGATGATTGCAATAATAATTGGTTTAATCACATCTAAACTGCCGCCACCATTTAAACTATTAAGTACAAAGTTAACCATTTGTGTTAAGATTAACGCCCAAATAAAAGTTACGAGGTATTTCATATATATGACCTCCAATTTATATATATTATCATTTTAAAGTAAAGTGAATTATTTGTATAGTATTAGTAGAGAATGTATAAAAATTTGTGCCATTTTTTATATGAATTATTGGCTCGTGACTGTTTAACAAAATCGTCTAATCAAGTGTAACTACTTGAGTTAGATTTAAAAAGTATGTTAAATTAATACCTGGTATTAAAAAATGAAGTGAGAAGGTGTACGTTCATGAACGTAGGTATAAAAGGTTTTGGTGCTTATGCACCTGAGAGAGTAGTCGATAACGCCTATTTTGAAGGTTTTTTAGATACGTCTGATGAATGGATTTCAAAAATGACTGGCATTAAAGAAAGACGTTGGTCTCGTGACGACCAAGATACGTCAGACTTAGCATATGAAGCAAGTAAGAAAGCAATTGAAGATGCTGGTATTAAACCGAATGATATAGATATGATTATTGTAGCTACAGCAACTGGAGATATGCCATTTCCATCTGTAGCTAATATACTACAAGAAAAATTAGGTACTGGTAAAGTGCCTACTATGGATCAACTTGCTGCATGCTCAGGTTTCATGTATTCAATGATTACTGCAAAACAATATGTTCAATCTGGAGACTATAAAAATATTCTAGTAGTGGGTGCGGATAAATTATCCAAAATCACTGACTTAACTGATCGTTCAACTGCTGTATTATTTGGAGACGGTGCAGGTGCAGTAGTAATTGGTGAAGTCTCAGAAGGACGAGGTATTATTAGCTATGAAATGGGCTCAGATGGGTCAGGTGGAAAATACTTATATTTAAATAAAGAGACTGGTAAACTAGTAATGAATGGACGCGAAGTTTTTAAATTCGCTGTAAGAATTATGGGCGAAGCGTCTACACGTGTAGTTGAAAAAGCTGGTTTAGAATCTGATGATATTGATATGTTTATACCACATCAAGCAAATATCAGAATTATGGAATCAGCACGTGAAAGATTGGGTATTGAAAGAGAAAAAATGAGTGTTTCAGTTAACCGTTTTGGAAACACGTCAGCTGCTTCGATTCCTTTAAGTATTCAACAAGAGTTAGAAAACGGAAGAATTAAAGATGATGACACTTTAGTACTCGTAGGTTTCGGTGGCGGCCTAACATGGGGCGCTATGGTAATCAAATGGGGTAAATAGGAGGATTTAATGTATGACTGAAAACAAAAGAGTGGTAATTACAGGCATGGGTGCATTATCACCTATTGGAAACGATGCCCAAACAAATTGGGAAAATGCCTTAAAAGGTGTCAATGGAATTGATATAATTACACGCGTTGATACTGAAGAATATAACGTTCATTTAGCAGGTGAATTAAAAGACTTTAATATTGAAGATTATATTTCGAAAAAAGATGCGCGTCGCATGGATCGTTTTACACAATATGCAGTAGTAGCGGCAAGACAAGCTGTAGAAGATGCTAATTTAACTATCAATGACGATAATGCTAATCGTATCGGTGTATGGATTGGTTCAGGTATTGGTGGAATGGAAACATTTGAAGTTGCACATACAATACTGAAGAATAAGGGACCAAGAAGAGTTAGTCCTTTCTTTGTTCCAATGCTTATTCCTGATATGGCTACTGGCCAAGTTTCAATTGATTTAGGTGCAAAAGGACCTAATGGTTCAACTGTTACTGCTTGCGCCACAGGTACAAATTCTATCGGTGAAGCATTTAAAATCATTCAAAGAGGTGCTGCTGATGCTATGATTACTGGGGGTACTGAAGCACCTATTACGCATATGGCACTTGCAGGATTCAGTGCAAGTCGTGCATTATCAACAAATGATGATAAAGAAACAGCTTGTCGTCCTTTCCAAGAAGGACGTGATGGATTTATCATGGGTGAAGGCGCTGGTATCTTAGTCATTGAATCATTAGAATCAGCACAAGCACGTGGCGCACAAATTTACGCTGAAGTTGTAGGATATGGTTCAACTGGAGATGCTTATCACATTACTGCACCAGCACCTGAAGGCGAAGGTGGTTCTCGTGCAATGCAGGCGGCTTTAGATGATGCAGGTATTGAAGCTAAAGATATTCAATACTTAAATGCACATGGTACAAGTACGCCAGTAGGTGACTTGTATGAAATTAAAGCGATTAAAAATACATTTGGAGATGCAGCTAAAAACTTAAAAATTAGTTCAACTAAATCGATGACAGGACATTTATTAGGTGCTACTGGGGGAATTGAAGCAATTTTCTCTGCATTATCTATTCGTGACTCTAAAGTTGCACCGACGATTCATGCAGATTCACCAGATCCAGAATGTGACTTAGATATTGTTCCTAATGAAGCACAAGATTTAGAAATTGAATATGCAATGAGTAATAGTCTAGGTTTTGGTGGACATAACGCAGTATTAGTATTTAAAAAGTTTAAAGATTAAAAATTAAGTTAAGAGTAGAAGAGTCCGGGACATAAAGTATCTAGATAA
>NZ_KV792024.1:0-32219 GCF_001808085.1 Staphylococcus sp. HMSC14C01 | reverse complement strand
TTTGCAGCTTCTTTTTCTTCTGTTGTCGCATCCTGGATTCGATCAATTGCCTCTTTCTTAGCTCTAGCTACTTCATCAATTGCCTCTCTTGCTTTTATTTTTTTCGTAATTTCTGGTTGGATTGCATTAATAAAATTCGTACCATTTGTTTTAGCAGTATCTACATTTTCATTTTTTAGTGCTTGATGAATTTGTTCCTTAGCCTTAGTAACCTCTTGATCTATTTTCGCTATTGCTGCCTCTTTTTCTTCTACTGTTGCATCAGGTGTTTGATCAATTGCTGCTTTTTTAATTCGGGCTACCTCATCGATTGTATCTCTTGCATCTGATTTTTTAACCACTTCTGGAATAACTGCATTAATTGCAGTTATTCCTTCATTTTGTGCATCATCTACACTTGAATTAGTAGTTGCTTGATTAATATTATTTTTAGCTTCGGTTACTATTTTATCTACTTTTACCTTTGCGACTTCTTTTTCTTCTATAGTCGCATCTTCTATTAAATCAATTTCTTGTTTTTTAGCTATAGCGGCTTGATCAATTGCTTGTGCAGCAGCATTTTTCTTTACTGGATGCGCTACTACTTGTGATATTTCGTTTACTTTGTTTTCTTTTAATATTTCAATTTCATTATTGTGATTTAGACTATTAATATCTGCTTTTGCTCTAGCTACCAAATTATCTATCTCAGTTTTAGCTGCATTTTTTTCTTCTAAAGTTGCATTATTATCCTTATCTATTTCAACTTTTCTTGCAGATGCTATATTATCTATTGCAGTTCTAGCGTTACTTCGAACAGTTGGAGTTATAGTAGCAGCATTCACACTATCTATGCTACTTGTTTTTTGTTGCGCTACACCATTATTTGTAGTTTCATTCATAATATTTGTTGTAGCCTCTGACACTAAATTATCAATCGTTGCTTTTGCAGCTTCTTTTTCTTCTACTGTTGCATCAGGATTATTATCAAACTCTACTTTTTTAGCATTTGCTCTTTCAGTTAATTCATCAATTGCTGCTTGCTTTACTGTTGGAGTAAGATCAATCATTGTAATTTCATTAATTCCAGTGTCTTTATTTGTTGCTACATCATTTGAAGTCATTGATTGATCAACAGTTGTATAACTAGATTGTAGTGCTTGATTCACTTGCTCAATCACAGCATTTTTTTCTTCAATTGTAGCTGTATCGTTACCCATAAAGAGCGCTCTTTTAGTTCTTGCAACTTTGTCTAATGATAATTTAGCATGTGCTTTATCTAAATTTAAATCGATACTATTAATCGTTGCTTGATCTTTCAATTCACTTATAGGCATCTCATCTGTTTCAGCTAATACTTCTTTAGCTTTTCTAAGTACCACTTGCATTGCTTCCCATACTTCTGGTGAATTATCGTTTTGATCAAGATTGGCTAAATCATCCTCAATTTCTGTTACTTTGTCTCTCAAATGTTGCTTATACATTTTAACTGTAATAGTTTGTTTATCTAATACAATATCTCCTTGTCGCATAGCAGAATCAACACTTACAAATTCATTATGCACACCGTATCTTGTATAATGATCGCCATTATTACGTCCAAAATCTTTAGAATCACTTAACCTATTCATATTTATACCATCTGTAACATAAGTCAAATGTCCTAAGAATTCTTTTTCAATTGGTCGATCAGTTGGTAAGGATAATCCTATAGAAATATTTTTACTTGCTCCTGCTTCAAGTCGATCTATTTTAACTGTTAACTCTTTAGTTGCTGCATTAAATTTTCCAGTAGCATTTTTTGTAGATACATATGTCACATCTTCTGGTAAAACAATCGTATATTCTGTTTTATTTGAACTAGAATGTCCTCTATTTTCAATTCTAAACCCTATTTCTTGATAAACTCGATCAGCATTTATGGATCCAGATTGTGCAAAGTAGTGTGTATTATTTACTGTCGCAGTTAAATATGCGCCACTATTAATGGTAACATCAGCTAACACTCCGCCTCCAAAGTTATTAGGACCAGTAAGGAGTCTATGTCCATTAGTAGAATCAGTACTACGATTTAATGCCGATTCAAATCTTAATCTTAATCGTGAGACTGTTTCTGGCACTTGAAATACACCTACAAAGTTACCAATTGGGTTCTGTAATATATCCGGAGTTCCTTTATATAAAAGTGTAGAAGGATTATTCGCATCGTAAATATACACTCTTGCACCATTAACCCCCCATATATTATTCATACTACTAGAAATATAATGTAATTGGATTTCTGATCCAGGAGTAACATCAACATCTTGGTAAATTGATCCTACTGTAGGATCAGCTATACCTGGAACTTGATTAAAGTTACCATTATATTTTGATAGTACTACACCAATTTTATTATTGGTTTTATCGAATATATAAGGATTGTATGCGGGCAACGATTTAGGACCCCAAATTAATGGAATGATGGTTTGATCATTACTATTTACATGCCAACCCGGTACAGTATTTGCTTCATTCATTGCAGACTCTAAATTCTTAGTCGGTATCGTCGCACCCTGTGAATTATCTGTAAATGTCCCATTAATGATTTGACCAGTATTTTGTTCATTTACAGCCATCGGATCTGTATTTGTAGTACTAGGAGTGTTATCTACTGAACGTTTCCCTCTTCTATGTGGTTGATTAACGTTTGTAGTTTCATGATTATTTTCATTACTAACTACGTCATTAGTTGTTACTTTCTCATTATGATTTGTATTATTTTCAGTGCTATTAATTACATTATTCACTGTACCTTCTTCACGTTCACGGTTAATTGAATAATCACTTGAAGTATTACTTTCATTATTTCGATTATTTTCATTTGAATTAGATGTATTTGCTGACGTTGTTTCATTATGTGGTTGTTCAATATTAGTATTTTGTTTATTAATCGTCGCACTTTCATTCGTTTGTGGCGCACTTGTATTTGTTTCTGCATCATGAGTTGCTGCATGACCAGGATGTGATAAAAACACTAATGTAGCAATTAGCGTTGAAAATGTCCCCACACTAAATTTACGAATACTAAATTTCTGTTTTTTAAAAAGATTCATTATGTTTCCTCCTTGATGTTCTCTCTTGATGTCAATTGTTATAATGAAAATGTTTTATGTATGCTATAGTTGTTACTCTCACTTACATAATATTATATTCACACTTAAATATAATATCATAATAAAATTAAAAGTACTACAACTAAATAATATAAAAATATTAAAAATAAGTTAAATTATAAAAAAACAGCGAAGAATCATAACTTCGCTGTTTTTCTGTATTATTGTTTAAATATCTATAAATCATTATATACTGTCTATTTCAATACCTTCATCACCCCATGCTTGCATGCCACCTTCAACATTAACTGCATGAATACCTTCATTTTCAAGGTAGTTCGCTACTTTTTCACTACGAACACCTGCAGCACAAACGATGTAGTACGTTTCATTTTTATTAAATTGATTTAAGTTATCAGCAATTTGATCCATTGGAATAGTTTTAGCACCAGGAATTGTCCCCATTGCAGTTTCTTCATCTGTTCGCACATCGATAATATTTACTGGATTAGATCCTAGTATTTTCTCTTTTAATTGATCTACTGTAATTGTTTCCATTTTAAAACTCCTCTTCCATTATTTTGCAACGATATTCACTAATTTTTGAGGTACAGCGATAACTTTTTTAATCTCTTTACCTTCTATAGATAGTTTAACATTTTCATTTTGTAATGCTAACTCTTGCATATCTTCTTTAGATAAGTCTTTAGGAATATTGATTTTCGCTCTTACTTTACCATTAACTTGCACTACAATTTCAATCTCATCATCTACAAGTAATGATTCATTATACGTAGGCCAAGGTTGATACGTAATAGTTTCTTGATTGCCTAAACGTTGCCATAACTCTTCACTAATGTGAGGGGCAATTGGTGCTAACATTTTAACAAATCCTTCTACATAAGGTTTGTAAATGTGATTCGCTTTATAACAATCATTGATAAATACCATTAATTGACTAATTGCCGTATTAAAGTTAAGAGTATCAAAGTCTTCAGTCACTTTTTTAACCGTTTGATTATAAACTTTATCTAATGAATTATCGTTATTTTCAACAATTTTATTAGATAATGACCCATCTTCATTAATGAATAATCTCCATACACGATCTAAGAAACGTCTAGAGCCATCTAATCCATTTTCACTCCATGCTATAGCTGCATCTAATGGTCCCATAAACATTTCATATAGGCGTAATGTATCTGCGCCATGTGATGCTACGATATCATCAGGATTAACAACGTTACCCTTAGATTTACTCATTTTTTCGTTGCCTTCACCGAGAATCATACCTTGGTTGAATAATTTTTGGAATGGTTCTTTCGTAGGAACTACACCTAAATCATATAATACTTTATGCCAGAATCTTGAATACAGTAAGTGAAGGACAGCATGTTCTACTCCACCAATATATAAGTCTACCGGCAACCAATGTTTTAATTTCTCTGGATCTGCTAACATATTCTCATTATGTGGATCAATATATCGTAAATAATACCAACAACTACCAGCCCATTGTGGCATAGTATTTGTTTCGCGACGACCTTTCATGCCTGTTTTTTCATCAACAACATTTACAAAGTCATCAATATTGGCTAATGGTGATTCACCCGTACCAGATGGTTTGATTTGGTCAGTTTCAGGAAGTAATAATGGAAGTTCTTCTTCAGGCACAGTTGTCATCGTACCATCTTCCCAATGAATCACTGGAATTGGTTCTCCCCAATAACGTTGTCTACTAAATAACCAGTCACGTAATTTGTAATTCACTTTTTTCTCGCCAGCACCTTTGGCTTCGAGTAAAGTAATTGCTTTAGAAATTGCTTCTTTATTATCTAGCCCATCTAGTTCGCCAGAATTGATATGTGCTCCTTCTCCAGTATATGCTTCTTCTTGAACATTTCCGCCCTCGATGACTTCAATGATAGGTAAATCAAATTTCTTAGCAAATTCATGGTCGCGCTCATCATGTCCTGGTACTGCCATCACTGCACCCGTACCATAAGTCGATAATACATAATCAGCAATCCAAATTGGAAGTTTTTTACCTGATAATGGGTTAATAGCATACGCCCCAGTAAACACACCTGATTTATCTTTTGCTAAATCAGTACGCTCTAAGTCTGATTTTTTTGATGCTTCTTCTTGATACTGTTTAACCACTTCTTTTTTGTCATCAGTAGTCATTTCATTCACTAACGCATGTTCAGGACTAAGTACTAAGAATGTTGTACCGTAGATAGTATCTGGACGTGTTGTAAACACATCAATAGTGTCATTAGTATTTTCAACATTAAATGACACACGTGCACCTTCAGAACGACCAATCCAGTTTCTTTGCATATCTTTAATTGATTCAGGCCAATCTAATTCATCTAAATCTTCTAATAAACGATCGGCATATTCTGTAATTTTTAATACCCATTGTTTCATCGGACGTCTATATACAGGATGACCTCCACGTTCTGATACACCATCTACAACCTCTTCATTTGATAACACTGTACCAAGTGCTGGACACCAGTTTACTGCAACCTCATCTACATATGCGAGTCCTTTATTATAAAGCTGAATAAAAATCCATTGCGTCCATTTATAATATTCAGGATCTGTAGTATTAACTTCTCGATCCCAGTCATAACTAAAACCTAGTTCTTGAATTTGACGTTTAAATGTTTGAACATTCTTTTTAGTAAATTCTCTAGGATCATTTCCTGTATCTAACGCGTACTGCTCAGCGGGTAATCCAAAGGCATCCCACCCCATTGGATGTAATACATTATATCCTTGCATACGTTTATAACGAGAAATAATATCCGTTGCAGTATATCCTTCTGGATGTCCTACGTGTAATCCCGCACCAGATGGATATGGAAACATATCTAATGCATAGAATTTTTTTTGGCCTAAATTATCGCTTGCTTTGAATGTTTTATTCTCAGCCCAATAATTTTGCCATTTCTGTTCAATCTCTTTGTGATTATAACCCAAAGTATTTTCCTCCTAATAAAAATAAAACACCTCAAACTATTACTTTTGACAGGGACGACTTTCTTTAGCCGCGGTACCACCCTCATTCACATTTTACATGTGCACTTTATAATAGTAAGAGATGTTTTAAATTCGATTAATTAACGGTAAGTTCACTTAATTCTTAACGCTAGTTTGCACCACCACTAGCTCTCTTTAGAAAAGTATTTAAGTTACTACTCCAATACAGTTTAATATTATGAGATTCGTAACCTAATTGCAAGTGGTTCAGCATATTTTATATGTTTAATTTCAAGTTGTCTTTCAACGATTTTCATGTTGTGAATGTTTTGGTAGACCCTTATCAAAAATAGATAAGAAAAACATTCCAATTAATAAAAGAATGATCATTCCTATGAACATTGCACTCATATTGAATGTATCTACCAATATACCCCCGATTAGAGGACCAAATGCTTTCCCTACAGTTGATGCAGAATTTACTACACCCTGATATTGACCTTGCTTACCTTGCGGTGCTAAATAATTGGCAATCGTTGGTACTGCAGGCCATACAAACATTTCACCAAAAGTAAGAATAATCATTCCTATTAAGAAAACAGTAAATTGTTCTGCAAAACTTGTAACAAAGAATGACAACATAAAAATTAAAATACCAACAAACATTTGATATTTTAAGTTTCCTTTTAACAAACGAATGACTGGTCTAATTAATGGTTGTGCAACTAAAATCATAATTCCATTTACTGTCCATAATACACTATATTGAGACATTGAAATATTAATTTGTTGCGTAAATGAAGCTATTGTTGTTTCCCATTGAATGTATCCAATCCAACAAATACTAAACATGGCACATAATAGTATTAAAGCTATAAAACGTTTTTTATTTTCTTTACTTTGGATATCTAGACTATCTGGTGATTTCACTTTAGCATGGTATTCTAAATTAAATTGCGTAAAGGCTACAATTCCAAATAATACGTACATGATTAAATTAGCTAAGAAGATAAAATTAAAGCTAAATTCAGCAACGAATCCTCCCATTGCAGCTCCGGTAGCAACACCTATGTTTTGAGCTAAGTAAATAGCATTAAAAGTTGTTCTGCCACCATTAGGCCAAACGGCACCAGCCATTGCATAGATTGCTGGAACAATCATTCCCCCACCAAAACCAAGTAGCACTAACCAAACTGCATACCACGGCCATCCATGAAAGAAATTAAGTAATGTTGTACTAAGCAAACAAGTAATAGTACCTATCATGATTGTTCTATAACCACCTAACTTATCGAACAACGTTCCACCTAGTAAGTTACCAACTACCATTCCAAAAGAATTAATCATTAGAACAATCCCAGAAACTGTCAAGCTTTTTCCTAATTCTTCTTTCATATAAATCGTATTTAAAGGCCATAAAAAGCTAGAGCCAGTTATATTTAATGCCATTCCTATAACTAGCCACCATACTGATCTAGGTATATTCATAATTTTTAAGTCCTCTCTTTATATTTTTATCGAACTATAATAAACACTATAACATTAAAATATGTTAAAATCTTTACTTAGAACTAAGTTAGATAGAAAGGATAATGTGTTATGGGTAAGTATTTCCCGTATGCCTTTGAAAATAAACGATATCATACATGGAATTACCATTTAAAAAATAAATTCGGACAGAAAATTTTTAAAGTTGCTCTAGATGGCGGATTTGACTGTCCAAATAGAGATGGTACTGTCGCACATGGCGGTTGTACATTTTGTTCAGCAGCTGGTAGTGGTGACTTTGCAGGAAATAGAGCCGATCCAATTGAAGTACAATTCCAACAAATTAAAGAACGAATGCATGAAAAATGGAGTGAAGGTAAATATATTGCTTACTTCCAAGCATTTACTAATACCCATGCACCTGTAGAAGTTTTAAAAGAAAAATATGAACCTGTGTTAAAAGAAGAAGGAGTTATTGGTTTATCTATCGCTACACGTCCAGATTGTCTGCCAGATGATGTGGTTGAATACTTAGCTGAACTAAATCAACGTACTTATTTATGGGTGGAACTTGGTCTTCAAACAGTTCATCAAAAGACCTCTGATTTAATTAATCGTGCTCACGATATGCAAACGTATTACGAAGGTGTAGCTAAATTGCGTAAACATAATATTAACGTATGTACACACATCATTAATGGCTTACCAAGTGAAGATTATCATATGATGATGGAAACAGCACGAGAAGTGGCACAAATGGATGTTCAAGGTATTAAAATCCATTTATTACATTTACTTAAAGGTACACCAATGGTTAAACAATACGAAAAAGGTATGCTTGAATTTATGACGCAAGAAGATTATACAAACTTAGTGTGTGATCAACTTGAAATCCTTCCGCCAGACATGATTATTCATCGTATTACTGGAGATGGACCGATTGATTTAATGGTAGGACCAATGTGGAGTGTTAACAAGTGGGAAGTTCTCAATGAAATAGATGATGAATTAGCACGTCGTGAATCTTATCAAGGTAAGTTTTACACATCTAATACTAAGGTGAATTCATGAAATTAGAACGCATTCTTCCTTTTGCTAAAACACTTATTAAGCAACATATTCAAGAAGATAGTATTGTTATTGATGCTACCTGTGGTAACGGCCATGATACCCTATTTTTAGCTAAACAGGTTCCAAATGGCAAAGTGTTTGGTTTCGATATACAAAAAGAAGCTATTGAACATACAAAAGAAAAAATAGCACCTTTTAAACATGTTACATTGATACATGATGGACATGAAAATATCTTAAATGATATACCAAGTGATATCATCGGAAACGTGGATGCAGCTATTTTCAATTTGGGATATCTGCCTAAAGGTGATAAATCCATTGTTACTAAACCTGAAACCACTATTCAAGCTATTGAAAGTATTTTTAAACTATTAAGTACAGAAGGTATTATTGTACTAGTGATTTATCATGGACATGAGGAAGGACAAATCGAAAGAGATGAATTATTAAAATATCTCGAAAACTTTGATCAAAGTAAAGCACACATATTAAAATATCAATTTATCAATCAAGTTAATCATGCACCTTTTATATGTGCGATTGAAAAACGTTAAATTTTAAAACCCATAAATTAAAACATCAAATCGTAGTTTTAATTTATGGGTTTTTTTATATTAAACGCTCATCAATGAATTCAAACTATTTTCTAAAGATTCATATTTTCTTTTAATAATAGTAGTAATAAAATCTAATAATTCATTTCTATATTTATTTTTTTCTTCATTAAAATGGATAATAACCGTACGTTCGTCGTCAATTGGACGCTCTTTGTAAACCCAATCAGATTGAACTAAATTATTATACGTTCTTGTTCGTTTATATGACTTGATATTAACGTATTGATCCATCTCTTTTAATGTCATAGGCCCCTTTTCCCATAACGTTAATAAAATAAGTACTTCTTCTTTATTTAAATGATACTTCTCATAAATAATTCTAAATATAGAATCTATATCCTTCAATAATTTCTCTAATTTCAATACCATAGATACCGTTTCTTTTTTTTGTAATTTCATCATTCATTCCCCTTGATCTCTCATATTATGTATAATAACTATAATTCAATTTATTATTAAGTTTATACGATTTGGTATTTTTTAATAATATATCAACTATATTTTTTAAATCAATATTTATATTATAATTCTAATACTAAATTCATACAATTTATAAAAAGTAATTGATAGTTATAATTCTACTTATATTGTAATTTTAGCTCATTTATAATATTATAACCATAATTTTGATATAGAATAGGCTCGTAGATATCTGTCTTCTACGAGCTATTCTTTATAGATTTTTAAAGATTATCTTATACTTCCTCAATATCTTCTTCTTGTACAATAAATCCCATTGTATTTACGCTATTATTCAAGAAAGTTAATATATATCTCATGACTTGATCTCGTTCAGGTTCATTGTGAATCTCATGATAAAACCCTTTCCACGCTTTAAAATAAAATTCATCTGCAAGAAATTGTTGTTTTAAAATATCTATTGAAGATGTTTCTAAAATTTTATCTTCGGTACCATACATTAATAAAGTGGGTAACGGTTTGATATCTTTAATATGTTGTGATGTGTCTTTCATCGTTTCATTAATAATGTTAAACCATTTGTAAGATACTTTCTTTAACATCAATCCGTCATGATTTGTCTCATTAATCACTTCTGAATTACGAGTTAAATCTTCATAATCTATTCCTAATTTAAATTGTGTACCTTTTGAGCTCTTTCCAATATTAGATATAAACATATTTTTTCGTGTTTTATAATTTTTCTTAAATTCAAGCATTGGAGAGAGTAGTAATATGCCCTCAATAGGTAGTTCAGTCTTTTCAAGTAAATTGAGAATAATTAAACCACCTAATCCAACACCCATAACAAATGTTGGTAATTTATATTCGTTTGCAATTTTTATCCATTCAACTAACTGTTCATGGTAAATTTCAAAACGTTGTAGTTGACCTCTGTTAGCTCGTGAAGTTTGACCTTGTCCAGGTAAATCACCCATAATTACGTGATAACCATTACGTCTCAACATCGTAATCACATACGCATATCTACCAGTATGTTCTAACATATTATGTACTATGATGATTACGCCTTTAGCGTCATGTTCTGTTTCCCACTTCCACATATTTTTGAATCCTCTCTAATTGAATGTTTATCAAATGTATTATATCAAATTATACCTTTAATTGTTGTTAAACAGTATATAGATTCTCTTAATTTATGACTAATGAATTTAAACGTATTTTACCTCCTAAATGTAAACGCTTTCTTAAACGATGTATTCATGCTAAACTTGTTATAGAGATAGATACGAGTGGGATGGAGGAATAGATATGTCTTTATTCAGAGATTTTTTCATAACATTATCAAATATTACATATTTAAATGAAATGGCTAAAAAAATCGGACCTACCATGGGGGCTAATAGAGTTGTTGCGGGTAATACTATAGAACAACTCATTGATACGATTGAACGTTTAAACGCTAAACATATTGATGTTACTGTAGATAATCTTGGAGAATTTGTTAATACTAAAGCAGCAGCGACTCAAGCTAAAAATGAAATTCTTGAGATAATGGAAGCTATTAATAAATATCAAGTGAGTGCACATATGTCGGTGAAAGTGAGTTCATTAGGCGGTGAATTTGATACTGAGTTAGCCTATCAAAATTTAAGAGACATTTTATTAAAGGCTAATACCTATGATAATATGCATATTAATATTGATATGGAAAAATATAACAGCTTATCACAAACATTACAGATTTTAGACAGGTTAAAAGGAGAATTTAGAAATGTCGGTACAGTTATTCAAGGATACCTTTATGATGCAGAGAAATTAATTGATAAGTACCCAGAATTACGATTAAGACTGGTCAAAGGCGCTTATAAAGAAAAGGATACGATTGCTTATCAAAGTAAAAAAGATATAGATAAAAATTATATAAATATTATTGAAAAACGTTTACTTAATGCCAAAAACTTTACGTCAATTGCAACACATGATGATAAAATCATTAACCATGTTAAACAATTTGTCAAAGATCATCATATTGAAAAAAGCACTTTTGAATTTCAAATGTTGTATGGTTTTCGTAATGAATTAGCAGAAGAGATTGCTAGACAAGGATATCACTTTACCGTTTATGTTCCATATGGCAATGACTGGTTTGCTTATTTCATGCGTCGCCTGGCTGAGAGACCTCAAAATCTTTCCCTTGCCTATCAAGAATTTATTTCAACAGAAGCACTAAAAAAAATTGGCTTAGTTAGTGGACTAGCTTTAGGAACACTTACATTAGTATCTAGTATTGTGAAATTACTAAAACGTTGAAATACAGAGCGTCTCGATAATCCTTAAAATTATCGAGACGCTCTACATTAATTAAAACTGTTTAAGTAAGTTTGCCATTTCAATTGCACTTACTGCCGCTTCTGCACCTTTATTACCTGCTTTCGTACCCGCTCTTTCAACTGCTTGTTCAATACTTTCAGTTGTTAAAACACCGAAAATAACTGGTGTATTCGTAACATCATTTGCTTTTGATACGCCTTTAGCAACTTCATTACAAACATAGTCATAATGAGATGTTGCACCTCTAATGACACAGCCTAAAGTAATCACTGCATCATAATCATTTTTTTGCGCTAATTTTTTAGCAACAAGTGGAATTTCAAATGCACCTGGTACATACGCAACATCAATGTTATCTTCATCTACACCATGTCTTACTAATGTATCTTTCGCTCCATCTAATAAACGATTGGTAATAAAATCATTAAATCTACTCACTACTATTGCAACTTTTAAATTTGTACCGACTAATTTACCTTCAAAATTCATTCTAAATTCCTCCTAAATAAGATGTCCCATTTTCAATTTTTTTGTTTCCATATAATGATGATTATGTTCCGTTTCTGGCACAATAATTTCTGTACGATCTGCAACTTTTATACCATAATCTTCCAAGCCTTCAAATTTCTTAGGATTATTACTTAATAAATTAACTTGTTGAACATTAAAATATTTAAGAATTTGAGCAGCTATATGATAATCTCTTAAGTCTTCATCAAAACCTAATGCTAAGTTTGCAGTAACCGTATCATGTCCTTGCTCAATTAATTCATAAGCTTTTAGTTTATTCATTAAACCAATGCCTCTACCCTCTTGTGGTAAATAAATAATTAATCCACCATGATCATTTATATATTTCATTGATGCTTCTAATTGAGCGCCACAATCACATCGTTGACTGTGGAAAATATCACCTGTTAAACAAGCAGAATGTAGTCTTACATTTTCAGTTGTACGTGGTTCTCCTTTGCCAAGTACAACAATATCTTCATGTGTATATTGAGATTGAAAACCATACATTTTAAAATCACCAATATCCGTTGGCATTTTTACAGTTGCTTTAAGTTCAATACCTTCGCTTTCTTGTTTGCGACGATAATTAATTAAACTTTCAATTGTAATCATTTTTAATTGATGACGCTCTTTAAATTGTTGTAATTCATTACCTTTTGCCATCGTACCATCGTCATTCATTATCTCACATATAACTCCAGCAGGTGCAGCACCAGTTAATTTAGCTAAATCTACAGCAGCCTCCGTATGTCCTGGTCTAACTAATACACCTTTTTCTTTAGACACTAAAGGAAATAAATGTCCTGGTTTATGGAAACTTTCTGGTTTAGAATCAGGATTAATTAACGCTTTCGCTGTTGCTGTACGATCAAATGCACTAATTCCTGTAGTAGTAGAGATATGATCGATACTTACAGTGAAATTTGTACCGTATTCATCTGTATTACCATCAACCATAGTTTTAAGATTTAGACGTTCAGCAATCTGTGAACTTATAGGAGCACAAATTAATCCACGCGCTTCTTTGGCCATATAATTAATGGTATCATCTTTCATCCATTGAGTGACTGCAATTAAGTCACCTTCATTTTCACGATCTTCATCATCTACTACAATAATACTATCGCCATTTCTTAATGCTTCTAACGCTTCTTCAATGCTATCGAATTTCATTTAAGCCCCTCCTAAAAACCATATGCTTTTAATTTATCAACTGATAAATCAGATTTATTTTTACCAACTATACTTTCAACATATTTAAATAATACATCTGTTTCAAGATGAACTTCATCGCCCATTTTTTTATTAGAAAGAATCGTTGAACGTCTTGTTTCAGGAATAAGATGGATATCAAAACTATGTTGATGCAAGTCAAAAATTGTTAAACTTACGCCATCAACAGTAATAGAACCTTGCTTAACCATTTGTTTGATGACCGAGTCCGATGCCTTAATAGATACAATGCGTGAATTAGGCGTTTCTCTGATATTTATAATTGTTCCTTTTGCATCTACATGACCTAATACAAAATGTCCTCCGAAACGTCCACTACCTGACATTGCACGTTCAAGATTGACTTCATCATTTTCTTTAATATTAGCTAAATAGGTTTTATTTTCAGTACCTTTAATCACTTGGACAGAAAATTGATTTTGTTTAAAATCAATGACTGTTAAACACGCACCATTTACGCTTATAGAATCACCAATATGCATATCTTCTATAATTTTTTGACATGAAATATCTAATGTCCTTACGGATTGTTGAGTGCGAATACGCTTTACAGTACCTATTTCTTCAACGATACCTGTAAACATTTATCTTCACTTCTTTCGCAATGTCATTTTAATATTTTGTTGAATAGACTCGGTAGAAATCACTTCAAATTGTGGCGCATTAGCTAAATCAATGACATTATCAGTTTGATAAAATTGATTTTTTCCAATACCGCCTATTATTTTCGGGGCATAATAAATAATAAGATGGTCTAAATAATTAGATTGGAGAAATTCTGAAGTTATATGAGGCCCAGCTTCTACTAATAATCTGCCAACACCTCTTTGATATATATCAGATAAAATAGATTTTAAATTACATGTTTCTAAATATATTATTTTTATATGATGACTTGGACTTTTTAGTTCATGATTTTCAGTATAAATCCAAATTTCACTTAATTGATCGTGAAATATCTGTTTTGAATAATCAATTTGACCTCGCTTAGATAGTATGATTCTTATTGGATGTTTACCATCTTGAATACGTGTTGTATATTGTGGATTATCCGCTTCAAGCGTTCCATTACCAGTTAATACGGCATCATGAGTATGTCTTAAACGATATACATCTTGTTTTACAGCTTTATTCGTAATCCATTGACTTTGTCCACTATCAGTCGCTTGTTTCCCATCTAACGAAGTCGAGACTTTTACTGTAATTTCAGGGATTTTATGTTGTTTTGCTTTGAAGAAATCTTCATACAAAGCAAAAGCTTCTTCTGAATATTGATATTCAACTTCAATACCTGCCTTTTCAAGAATGATATCTCCCTCAGAAGATAACGTCGTATCTTTTACAGCATAAATTACTTTACTAAGCCCATGTTCAATAATTTTATTCACACAAGGTGGTGTTGACCCATAATGTGTACAGGGTTCAAGAGAAATATAAATGGTGCCGCCTTTTGCTTTATCTTGTGCCATATCTAAAGCCTGAACTTCCGCATGTTTCTCTCCTTGCTTTAAATGTGCACCTAGTCCCACAATACGCCCATCCTTCACAACAACTGAGCCAACAGGAGGATTAACTCCAGTTTGTCCCTTCACCATTTGTGCTAATTGAATTGCATATTTCATAAATTCACTCAATTTATCACCTCTAAAAAAACCCCATACCTGTTTCACAGGCATAGGGCATGTATATACTTAAATAAGCGTACTACAATTTTTATATTGTGCATGCTTATACATCATTCAGTAATGATGTGATTGATTCTTTCTCCCATCCAGACTTTTACTGTCGGCTCTAGAGTCTCACTAGATCAGCCACTTAATAAATTAAGATTAAGTGGGTCGCAGGCTTAATTACTGCCGGTTGGGAATTACACCCTGCCCCGAAAGAATACGTATGAAATTGTGATTAAATTTGAGTCATCGTAGTTTAGTACTACATATATCATCTTACATTTATTTTTGGAAAATTACAAATAAAGAATTTCAATTTGATTTTTAAATTTAACTCTTAAAGAGATATTTATTCATTATTGTGTAAAGCATTATACTGTATGATCAAATTCTTTTCGAATTTCATATAAATAATCCACTGCACTTACCGCTTGATTAACAATCATTTTTACTCCATTCCGCAATTTATTTACTCCATTAGTGATTTGTCCAATAGCAATCATATTATTTAAAGTACCATATCTTGGACTAATCACCTGATTTGTTTCTGGGATAATTTGTATTCCACCCATAGGATGGGCTTGAACAATTTGTCGATTTTGAAGATTTAAGATAAATTGATCATCTTCATCTAAATCTTTTAAATGTGTTTTAGAACCTGTTGCATTAATAATAATATGATGTGGATACCATTGTTCATCATTTTTAAATTTTAAATTAAATAGTCCATTTTTATGTACCACATTTTCTAAATCCTTTCTAATCACTAATGAACCATCTTTTATTAATTGCTTGATGAGTTTTGCAGTTCTTGGAGGCATAGGGTTTGAGTTAAGTTGAATAATTTTAGTGAAACGTTTATCGAATTCAATTTGATCTTGACGACTAAAACTATTCCAAATCCAATTTAAATTTTCTTTGACATTCTCTATTAATGTTTGGAATATACCTATCTCATCTGGATGTTCTAAATCATAATTTAAATCTTTAATCGTATCTCCTGTTCGGCGGTGAACCAATTTCTGTAAATCAATACCATTTAAATCACACTCTTCTTTAAATAAATCGAATGCTTTCTCTAATGGCACATTTCCAAAGTACTTATCTTTAATATCATTAAATTTAGATTTTGTTAAACATTGAAACTCAATTTTTTTCATGTTTCCTCTTACGCTAGGCAATTGAGCAGAACGACTCGTCATTGTGATAGGTAGTTTAGGATGATGAAACGCTACATAACGCACTACATCTAAACTAGCTAATCCTGTTCCAATAATAGCAATATCATCAGATTCTTGTACATCATCTAAAGTATTATATGTAGGGTAAGGAGTTTGAATATAACCTTTTATACCTTTTAAATGATAAGGATCGTGATATGATAAAGTACCTATAGTTAAAAATATGTAATCATATACTTGACAATGCTTCATATCTTTAGAAGTACAGACATAATATTTCAATGTGGTTTCATCTATATTTGAATTAATGAAGACTTCTTGTACTGGTTGTTTAATGACTGTAAGATTATCATATAATGTCTCATAATTTGATAAGTATGATTTCATATAATGGCCAAAAACAAATCTTGGTAAATACTTTGGATTTTTAAACGTAAAATCAGATTGTGTTTGATACCATTTCCAAAACTCTTCATCATCATCTAAATTTAAACTCATCTTTTTAGTGGGTAAGTTAATTAATAATTGACTACTATCATTTTGAAAAGGAACACCCTGTCCCATATTAAATTCATTATCGTAGACATCGACTTTTAATTGCTTAAAGTCTTTATGTTTAACGAGTTGTCTAAGTACACTTACACCTGCTGTACCCATGCCTATAATTGCTACTCGCATATTTAACATCATCCTTTTATATATTTGTATTATGTTGAATATTATCATATTATACCAATACGATTCTCGACTTCAAAATGTTTCACTATTAACACGATGATCCATTTCAAAACATAAATAATCATGTGTAACTATGTTAAAATTTAGATATTGAGGTGACTAAACAATGAAATTTTTATTAAAAACATTAATTGTTTTTATCATTGGATTTACTTGGGCTTCAAGAAAAAACAAAGCTGAATAAATAAAAAAACCAACATCATCTAATTAAAGATAATGTTGGTTTTTATTTTGATTATTGATGTTTTTGATCATCTTTATAAACATATAGCTTGAAGTATTTACCTTCTGTTTTCATTTCTTTATAGAAATCAGCAATAATTTCCGCATTACTTTCAGCCCATTTAATATCAGTCGCATATTGATGTTCACCAGGATTCATAGGATTCCATCTCATGCTATATAATGTATTTTGATCATCGTGAGATAGGAAGTGTTTATGAATAAAGTCTGCGCCACCTTTAATTGCTTTCTCTGGTGTATCCCAACCATGTTTTTTCGCATATTCAGCACCTGTTTTGATTGGATCTTCATCTAAAGCTCCAACGCCATAAAAATTATAATATTTTTTACCATCAATATTTACACCATTCGCAAGTTCACTTTTTACTGAACCTGTTTCTAATAATGCATGAGAAATTAAATAGACTTCATTAACATGTTTTTCTTTTGCAGCATTTACAAAAGCATCAGTATGTTTCAATAGTGTAGGTCGATCGAACAACATACGTTTGATACGATTTTTATCAATACCTTGATATTTAGATAAATCTAAAAATTGATATCTTTGTTTATCATCATCGATAAATTTACTGCTGTCCATTGCAGCTTTAATTTCACTTGCTGATGCATCTCTCCATGCATTATTATTTTTATTCGATACTTGTTGACTTGTATAGTTATCTATTTGTTTTGCAGCAGCTTTATCAAGCGTGACGTTCACATGCTGAACTTTCTCTACTTCATTTACTTTTTTGAAAAATATCTGATCAGAAATCATTGAGAAAAAAATGAAGCCAGCTGCTACTAAAATAATAAGTAACCCTATTAGGCCTATAATAGAACCTTTTCTGTGCTTTGTCATATTCACACCTCTTAGGTTAATGTTGTAATTTCATTTATAGAAAAGTCTTCCATGATAATAAATTTTAACATTTTTAATTCTCTTAAACAATTTTATAATTATAATGTTACATATTCATAAAATAAAAGTAACAAAATTGAAATTTAACAAAAAAATAAAAGTAATGAAATACTCAACATTTCATTACTCAATGATTTTTATCTATTAAATAAATATAGTTATTTGTAGTAAGGTTAACATATTTAATTATTCGTTATTTCTTTTATAATCCATCATAATAAAACTGACAGCTTGCGATCTATTTTTATAATAATATTGATTTAAATCAATCGTCCCTTCAATATCACCATCACGATACATCATTTCATTTGTAAAATTATTTATCATTACAAATTCAGAACGATCTCTAATAACGTCTAAATCATCATGTCTTGCAAAAAAGTGCTCAAGATTTAAATGTGCGTAATCCAACTTCATACCTCCTATATTTTATTGTACAAATGTCGAATATTAATCTTACAAACTTGTTAAAGCTATATATCATCCAATCCAACGATTCTATGTTTACTATTTAACACCTATTTATTAAATTAAGCAAATGAAAATTCACGATACCTCATGTAGAATTTATACATCCGGAAATATTGTTTATGTACATAACTAAGGAGAAAGAATAAATATTTCAGATTTTAGTTCATTACACATAAAATATCATAAGATGATTCATCATTTGTTAAGACAATACCGTATCACTTATAATTATGATGAATTTTATCAACTATTATTAATAAAATTGTGGGAAATCTCCAAAATTTATAACCCATCTTCCTCTGTATCTTTGTCCTCTTTTATCTATCAGCGATTAAAGTTTTATCTTATTGATCTTTTTAGAAAGGAGCAATTGAAGATTGATTGCCTAGATATTGCAGTGTTACCTCATTCTTTAACTTATACATTGAAAGATGAATCTTTTTTTAATGATTTCAAATATATTTTAAATTCAAATGAATATCAATGGCTGATATATTATCTTCATGGATACAAACAATATGAAATCGCTAAAAAGATGAATGTCTCAGACACTACAATTAAAAAATATAAATCTTCTGCCCGTATCAAACTTCAGCAATATTATTTAGAAGGTGATTGGCATGTTACCTCACAATACTTTCGATTTGTTATACATTCAAACTTTAGAAGGTTCAACAATTCAGACTAAATGTTGTTTTAAAACATATGAAATGATTCTACCATTTCATATTAAAAAGATAGTCATATACTATCTAGAACAATTTAATAAATCATATACGCAACAACTTAAATTAGCTAAACGTTTATTATCTATCAATAAACTAGTTCCTATTTATATTTCTAAAGACATCATTTTATTTCCAATCAAACATCAACGCGCACCCATACAAATATATTTTAATGCTCAACGTATTATTGGATTAACGTCTTCTCAAAATAAAACCATTATTATCTTTGATAATTCAGTTCAATGCATAGTCGATGAGCCTTACATTTTAGTTTATAAAAAATGGCAAGAAAGTATTCTATTAGCCTATTTAATTAATAAGACGACTTCTTTTCATTAAACTTATATTCAAGTAATCTTTTAGTAAACAAAGCAGTCACAAATCTTATGAGATACAAACTGACAATCAAACTAATAATGGCAAAAACTAAGATTAATACACGATAGATTAAACTTAATTCTGCTTTAGGATTTATAAATTGATTGACTACTGCTAAACTTGCAATAAATCCAGCTAAAAACCATCCTAGTAATAGGATGTATGCGAGAACAAACAATATAATTAATAAGAACAAATATCCATTTGAAAAATGTTTATTTCGAAAGATATGAACCTGTAAAAATTGATTAGCAAAACGAGTAGGTTTCATAAATTTCTGTTCTGCATTATTAAATGAAGCATTATTTTGTTCAAAAGTATGTTCTAATAATTGCTTTTCTTTTTTATTTAAAAACCACAATTGTTTTCTTACTTTTTCTCTAAAAGCAGTTTCCTCCATAACTTAATTCCTTTCTATTTAATTATATTCATAAATTTTAACTGAACACCGATTTTAAAACAAACTCAATAAAAAAGAAAGATACAACTCAAGATACTTTATTACTCCTTCTCTTTGATATTCATATAACACTAAAACCGAGTCTAAGACATGTTTGTAGTCTTAGACTCGGTTGGTCATAATTTAGATATAGTGATTTTATAATATAGATAGTCCAGAACTTTTAATATCTTTTGCAAATCCTTGAACTGTATCTACTGGCAATTCATTAATATCGCGTCCAAGATTATTGTTAACTTTCTTAACAACATCTGATGGACAAGTGATAATATCGGCGCCAATTTCATTAGCTTGAATAACATTGAACACTTCACGGCAACTTGCCCATAATAATTTAACACCATTTTTACTATGTGCGACTTTTACAGATTCTTTCATTAAAGGAAGTGGATCTACACCCGTATCAGCAATACGCCCCGCAAAGACAGAGATATATGTAGGTACACTTTCGGTCACTGCTTCTGTAATAGCTTTAACTTGTTCAATTGTATAAACAGCAGTTACATTTAAACGAACATGATCAGCTGATAATTTTTTAATTAATTCAATTGTAGATTCACCTTTTGAGTTCACAATTGGAATTTTTACAAACACATTGTCACCATATTGCTTTAAAATTTCTGCTTCTTTCTCCATTGTGTCTAAATCATCTGAGAATACTTCAAATGATATAGAAGCATCAGGAATTTCACGTACTGCTTCTTCTGCAAAAGCTTTATAATCTGTTACACCTGCTTTTGCCATTAAGCTAGGATTTGTTGTAAAACCATCTACTTCTTTATTTTTGTATGCAGCTTTCATTTGTTCGATATCTGCACCATCAGCAAATACTTCTACATTTAATTGAGTCATAAAATCTTCCCTTCTCATTTATATTACGAATATAGCTTGCTTTATGAAAAGACACCATATGTATAATTATTTTTTATGTACAGTATGTTTTACTATTTCGTTATGTTATTTATATCATGCTTTTTTTGTGTATGCGAATGTTTTGCTTTGAATTTTCTGAAAATTAAAACCTTATGATAAAGGTACTATTAAAAATGAAATTAAATGTGGTAATATTATTTAATGGTATAAATCGGAGGTATGTTATGTCTAAATCAAAAAAATATTTATATATATCAATTATTCTTTTAATTATTAGCTTTTATTTTAATACATTTAATCCTTTATTAAGCATTCAATTTAAATCAATAAAAAATTTATTAATTGCATGTAGTATTGTAAATGTTGTCATCCTTATGGCTTCAATTATATTTTCTGATAAAGCAATTAAACATTTAAATTATAAAAATAAAGATTGGATTAAGACCGCTTCTAACATATTACCTTATGTCATATTAGTAGTAATTTTGTTCCATATTTTTGCTTCTGTTACAACGTTTGGCATTTTTTCATAATCAAATACGCATAAAATATTATATAAAGGTGAGTATATTATGCAATATATAACCGTGTTTATAGGTGGTATGTTGGGCGCTTTATTAAGATTTTTGTTTTCCTTTATGAATCAGAGTAGCATCTTTCCAATTGGCACATTGATAGCTAACCTGTCAGGTGCTTTTCTTATGGGTTATCTTTCTGTAGTAATGATTAAATTATTTAAAGATCACCCTAAAATTAAAAAAGGTATTACAACTGGTTTTTTAGGCGCTTTAACAACATTTTCAACATTTCAATTTGAGTTAGTCACATTACTTTACAGCCATCATATTATCTTAGCTTTGGTTTATGCATTTATAAGTTATTGCTTTGGTGTTATCTTGTGCTGGATAGGTATGACATTAGGAGGTCTTACATCTTGATACAAGCTCTTTTAATTATGATTGGCGGTGGTTTAGGCGCTGTCGTTAGAGCATGGCTAACTGATGTCACTAAATCCAAATGGTCTACTTCAATACCTATTGCTACTTTAATCGTCAACTGGATTGGAAGTTTTCTCATTGGTTTAACAACTGGCCTCTCTATTCACTTAAACTGGATACATATGTTTTTTATTACTGGATTTTTAGGAGGTTTAACGACATTTTCAACCATGTCTTATGAGCTTGCGCAATGTCTAACACCGTCTTTTAAACTTTTTAAATTTATGATGTATTCTCTATTGCAATTTGTTATAGGATTTATTGCTTGTTGGATTGGTTTTATAATATAACAAAAGAGTGAACTGTGTAGTAAATTAACCTACAAGTTCACTCTTTTTTAATTAAATTTATTGACCTTCAAATGTATCTGGATCAGGTCCTATACGTTGATCTTTATTTAAATCATCAATTCGTTTCATTTGCTCTGCTGATAATTCAAAATCAAATACATCTATATTTTCTTCAATTCTGCTTGATGTAACTGATTTGGGAATAACGACGACGTTATGTTGCATATTCCATTTAATAATAACTTGTGCTGCTGATTTATTAACTTCTTTACCAATTTCATTTAACGTTTCATCGTTTAAAATTTGAGCATTCATAAATGGTGACCAAGATTCCATATAAATATTTTGAGCTTCTAAATATTTTCTAAGTTTTTCTTGAGTAAAGTATGGATGAAATTCTACTTGGTTAATGACTGGTTTAATTGACACTTGTGCTAATAATGCTTCAAAATGATCTGGATTAAAATTACTAACTCCAATGTTTTTAACTTTATTATCTTTATATAAATCTTCCATACCTTTCCATGTATCAATCATTATGGCTTCATTTGTCCCTGGCCAATGTACTAAGTATAAATCTAAATAATCTAACCCAAGTTTTTGGATACTAGTTTCGTAGGCTTGAGCCACATTTTTACGTCCGAAATCTTCGAAAAATAATTTTGATGTTACGAAAATATCTTCTCTATTTAAACCTGTTGATTCTAATCCTTCTTTGATACCTTGGCCTACTTGTTCTTCATTTCCATATACTTTAGCAGTATCTATGCTACGATACCCAGATTCAATAGCATGTTTAACTGCTTCTTTACAAGTATCGTCATTTTCTACTCGAAATGTTCCAAGTCCTAACATTGGCATTTGATTTCCATTATAGAATTCAATATAGTCCATCTTACTTCCTCCTTTAAAAATAACTATTCTGTATATACCCTAAAAGTATATTTATGAACATCGCTTATAATAAAAAAGTACCATCAAAATTTAAAATTTTGATGGTAGCCTCTCTTAGTTAAATGATTCAATTTTATCCATAATATTTTGTAATTCATCGACATTATATTGAATACGTCCATGGAATACAAATTTGTTAAAGAATTCGTCAAGTTGTTCAGGACCAACTAAAACCTTAACACTTGAACTTTGTGCATAGTTTGAAATCGTTACGTCTTTATCATGTTTAGGATTAAAATATAAAATTGATGTTGGCGTATATTTAAGTCCTAATTCTGTTTGTAAATCTGTAGCCAACTTCTCAATTGCAGAAAGTTGATCAGAATAATTAATAAATGATAGTTTCGAATGATTATCTTCATGTTGATCAAGAACTAACGTTTGAGGCGCTTGTGTATTTAAATCAAGTGTATCAAATACTTGCTTCAGCATTGGTAATTCTTGAAATTGTGCGCCACTAATTCCATTATAAACATGACCTTTTAATAATTGTGAATCAATGATATATAAACCAGTTCTAGTAAGCACAAGATGGCTAATACGTTGAATATTATTAAACTCATTACTTGGTAAAAAAATATTAGCCATTATATGCATATCTTCACGTCTAATACGTTTTTCTTTAACTAAACGGTCTCTAATACCAATGAGTCTCATATCAGTCACGTATTCACTTTTATTTTTAGAAAATAATTTCAAAGCATCAATTTCACGTTCTTTTCCATTAACTGTAACTTCAAATTCTTCTTTTTGTTTCGTTACTTGTTTTTTATTTTCAATACGTTCTTTTTCAAGTGCTTCCTCATGTGAAGATTTGAGTTGTTGCTCCTTGAGATTGTACTCTTCATTCGCTTTGTGTTTCATATTATTTTTACTTTTCAAAGCAACTAAAAATAGAATAAAACATATAATCGCTATGATTATCGCTGCAATTAAACCAATCTCAACCGGTCCAAATGAATTCATTAGATAACGCTCCTTTTAAACTGTCAATATCTATCTATTATAATAGAAATAGACGATAATTTCGAGGTTTAACCTAATTAACTGCTATATATCCTATGTTATTTTTGAACGGCATCTTTTAGGACATTCACTTTATCTAATTTTTCCCATGGTAACAATACATCAGTACGACCAAAATGTCCGTATGCAGCTGTTTGTTTGTAAATAGGATGTTTTAAGTCAAGCATTTTAATGATACCTGCTGGTCTTAAATCAAAATGTTTTCTTACCGCTTCAACTAATTGTCCTTCAGAAACTTTACCTGTTTTAAATGTATCAATAGCAATAGATACAGGTTCTGCTACACCAATTGCATAAGCTAATTGCACTTCACATTGCTCAGCTAATCCAGCTGCTACAATATTTTTTGCAACATATCTCGCTGCATATGCCGCAGAGCGATCTACTTTTGTAGGATCTTTACCACTGAAACAGCCACCTCCATGACGAGCATAACCACCATATGTATCTACAATAATTTTTCTTCCAGTTAAACCAGCATCTCCTTGAGGACCCCCAATAACAAATCGACCAGTTGGATTAATAAAGAATTTAGTTTCATCATCAATTAAACCTTCAGGCACAGTCGGATAAATGACATGCTCTTTAATATCTTTTTGGATTTGTTCTAATTCAATGTCTTCAGCATGTTGAGAAGATACCACAATCGTGTCAATACGTTTAGGTTTATCATTTTCATCGTATTCTACTGTTACTTGAACTTTACCATCTGGACGTAAATAACCTAAGGTACCGTCTTTACGCACATCTGATAAGCGTTTCGCTAGTTGATGTGATAAAAAGATTGGAAGCGGCATATATGTTTCGGTTTCATTTGTTGCATAACCAAACATTAATCCTTGGTCTCCGGCACCTGTTGCTTCAATTTCTTCTTCAGATATATCATTGCGATACTCAAGTGCTTTATCTACACCTTGGGCAATATCAGGTGATTGTTCATCAATAGCTGTTAAAACAGCCATTGTTTGGTAATCGTAACCATATTTAGCTCTTGTATAACCAATATTTTTGATTGTTTCTCGTACTACTTTAGGAATATCTACATATGTAGACGTTGAAATTTCACCAGAAATTAAAGCCATACCTGTTGTTACTGTTGTTTCACAAGCGACACGTGCATTAGGATCATCTTTTAAAATTTCATCTAAAATCGCATCAGATACTTGATCGGCGATTTTATCTGGATGCCCTTCTGTCACTGACTCTGATGTAAATAAACGTTTATTATAAGTCATGATTTGCTCCTTTTTTTAACTATATTTACGAAAATTCTCTTTTGACAATGAGCTTAAAATAAAAGAGCCTTCTCAACTATCTAGATAGAGAGAAGGCTCTTAAACGTCCATTCGCTCTTATCGTTCAGACAAATATTGCGTCTGCAAACGGTTTGGCACCTTTCTTTTAAAAAAAGAGGTTGCTGGGTTTCATTGGGTCCATGTCCCTCCACCACTCAGGATAAGAGAATCCGTTAAGACCTATACTACATAAATACTTTAAAATTGTCAATTTTGATTTTTAAATGTTCTTTTATTTACAATGGAATAATTAAATTATTATGTTATACTTTTTAATGTAAGGGCTTACACATATAAATGAATAGATATTTGGAGGGATGTTGTATGTCAATAGATACATACAGTGAAACACCTAAAATCAAACACTTATTAGAGAAGGAAACGACTTTATTTCAACTTTCTACTACTCAGCTTTATTACAAGATTTTAAATAATAATGAAGGTGAACTTACTGAACTTGGCGCAATTAATATGAGTACAGGTAAATATACTGGTCGTTCACCAAAAGATAAATTTATCGTTAACGAACCTTCATATCGAGACAATATTGATTGGGGAGACATTAATCAACCTATAGATGAAGACGTGTTTTTAAAATTATACAACAAAGTATTAGATTATTTAGATCAAAAAGATGAATTATACGTTTTTAACGGTTATGCCGGAAGTGATAAAGACTCACAATTAAAATTAAAAATTATCAATGAGCTTGCATGGCATAATTTATTTGCACAAAACATGTTTATCCGACCTGAATCTATTGAGGAAGCAAGTCATATTAAGCCAAATTTCACTATCGTTTCTGCCCCTCATTTTAAAGCCAATCCAGATGTTGACGGTACTCATTCTGAAACATTTATTATTGTTTCATTTAAACATAAAGTGATTTTAATTGGTGGTACTGAATACGCTGGAGAAATGAAAAAAGGTATCTTTTCAGTGATGAACTACTTATTACCTATGCAAGATATTATGAGTATGCATTGTTCTGCCAATGTTGGAGAAAAAGGTGATGTTGCTCTATTCTTTGGATTATCTGGTACAGGAAAAACAACATTATCAGCGACGCCAACTCGCAAATTAATTGGCGATGATGAACATGGCTGGAATAAAAATGGTATTTTTAACATTGAAGGTGGTTGCTATGCAAAAGCTATCCACTTATCTAAAGAAAAAGAACCTCAAATTTATAATGCCATTCAATATGGTACTATTCTTGAAAATACAATTGTTAATGAACGTGGCCATGTTGATTTTGATGATAATACGAACACAGAAAACACACGTGCTGCTTATCCAATTCATCATATCGATAATATCGTATTACCTTCTAAAGCTGCACACCCTAATACAATTATCTTCTTAACTGCAGATGCATTTGGTGTACTTCCACCTATTTCTAAATTATCTAAATCTCAGGCAATGTATCATTTCTTAAGTGGTTTTACGTCAAAATTAGCTGGCACAGAACGTGGCGTGACAGAACCTGAACCATCATTTTCAACATGCTTTGGCGCTCCATTTTTACCTTTGCATCCTACTAAATATGCGAATTTACTTGGTAAGTTAATTGATGACCATGATGTTGATGTATATCTAGTAAATACAGGATGGACTGGTGGAAAATATGGTGTTGGACGTCGTATCAGCTTACATTATACACGTTATATGGTAGATCAAGCTATTTCTGGCAAGCTAAAACAAGCTACATTTACTAAAGATGAAATATTTGGTTTAAGTATACCAACTGAAATGGAAGATGTGCCTAAGACTATTTTAAATCCAATCCATGCTTGGAATGATCCTGAGGCTTATCGTCATCAAGCTAATGACTTAAAAAAACGTTTTGAAGAAAACTTCAAAACATTTGGAGATGAAGTAAAAGATATTGCTAAAGATGGTGGATTTAGTCATTAATAATATATCTAAACAAAAGACTTACATGATGACTGTTATAGTCATCTTTGTAAGTCTTGTTCTATATTATTCATCCATTGATGTATATAATCTAAAACTTCTTTCAATGCTTTCGGTCTTGGGACATGGCCTTCGTCAAGTTGATAAAATGTATCATGTTTGACCCCTTTACGTTCTAGTTGTTCTTGAAGAAAATACGCTTGATGTATACCCACTTGCCAATCTTTACCACCATGTACAATTAAAATAGGTGGACTGTTTTGATTCAACGTACGTATCGCATTTCTTTGTTCATATGCCTTTTTATCTTTTTTCGGATGACCTACCATACGTCTTAGCATTCCCCTTAAATCCACACGTTCTTCATACATTAAATGAACATCTGAAACGCCACCCCAAATAATATAACTATCAACTGGATCATCCTGAAATGATAATAAACCTTGAATTCCACCTCTTGAAAATCCAATCATATGGACGAAAGCTTGGGGATACTTATTTTTTAATAGTCGAATAAGTACTGTTACATCATGTAAATCAGCATTACAAAATTCATCTTTTCCTTCACTACCATTACTTCCTCTATAATAGGGACCTATAACTAATGTATACGGATCAGAAAATTGCATGAGTCTTGAAGCTCTTACTCTACCAACTTGTCCTTTTCCACCACGTAAATACACTACAATTCGTTTAACATTATGATACGCTGGGATCATCTGTAACGCTTTTACATTTAATTCGTCTACTGTATAAGTTATTTCCTCAAATCGATGAGTGTTGGATTCAACAGGCATTGTTCTAATATTTGTAATACCCAAGATCTTTCACCCTTTCTAAACATTTTAAAATTGCTTCATCTTTAATTAAATAACTTTTTTGGTGCTCAGGAATCTCATTAACTAGATGAAATAATATAGGACCCTCTGTTTCCAAATAATCATGTTTATGTTCAATTGATTTCACTTTAATCACGTACACATCTTTTTTAAAAAGTGACTTATCAAAGGTATGAACTTGATATTGCGCGATATAATATAAGGCTTCTACCTTTCCACCTGTTTCTTCATAAAGTTCTCTAGCAATCGCTTGTTGACTAGTTTCATTAATTTCAACTTTACCTCCAGGGAACTCGATACCTCTTTTAGAGTGTTTAGTGAATAATAATTGATTTTGAAATATCGGAATAGCTAAAACGTGGTTTCCATTCGGTATATCGTTATCAGTTTTATATTGCATCGTGACTCGTCTATCATCTTGATCGATAAACTCCATATCACTCATCCCCCTCTTAAATATGGTAGAATTATTTAATAATCAAATGTCTATAGGAGGTTTATTTATGCTTAAAAAATTATTTCTAAGCATCATTCGTATTTATCAGCATTTCATCTCCCCTATGACACCACCAACATGTCGATTCTATCCTACTTGTTCTGAATATACTAAAGAAGCTATAGAAGTATATGGAGCATTTAAAGGTGGCTATATGGGAGTAAAACGTATTTTAAAATGCCATCCATTTCATGAAGGTGGATTTGATCCCGTACCTTTAAAAAAAGACAAACATACACATCATCATTCATAAACAGATAATGCATTTATATTAACTTTAGGGGGATTGAAATATATCAATCCTTCTTTTAATTTGCCTATGCCTTGTGTAAAGTCTGTTTCAAAATAATATCCATCTGGAGTAATATCTCCTGGATAAGACCCTTCTTTTGCTAATAAAGCAGTAAAATATCGACTAAGTCCATATTCATACATCCCACCAACGATCACTTTAATATCTTTCTCTTTTAATAAGTGAATGAGTTCTAGCGCTCTATCTATTCCTCCCAGTCTAAATGGTTTAACCACAACCGCAGTTATAGGATATTGATGAATAATTTTCAAAATTGATTGTACGTCCGTTGCTTTTTCATCAATAGCAATAGCAGGATAATGCGTAACATCTATATAGCTTAAATCATTTAAATCTTTAAATGGTTCTTCAACGTATAGAAGATTGTGTTGATCAATCTCTTTTAATAATTGAAATTGTGACATATCCAGTGATTCATTTGCATCGAGTGCAAGACTAAATTCAAATGGAAGTTCATTGCGTAGCTTTTTTATATCGTTAATGAGATGAGAACTCCATTTTAATTTAATACGTGCTGGCTTTGTGTCTTTAAGTGTTTGTAATTGTGAAGAAGATAAACCACTTACTGTTGCCCCATATTCAACGTTAAAGCACGGTTGTGAATAAAACATCTGATAAACCGCCATCACAACAGTACATCTAGTAGCTGGATAACTATCTAATACATCAAGATAAGGTAACCAGTCACTAAATGTATTGAATGATTGATTTAAAATCTTTTTTGACCATTGTTGTATTCGTATTTTTACTGTCTCAATTGTTTCAGTATCATACCAATCCGTTTCAAATGCATTACATTCACCAAAATAATTTTTCCCTTCATCAGAAATAAATCGTACTATGAGTGCTTTACGATGTGTCATTTCGACTTTAGGCGTCGTAATCGGAGAATGAAACGGCGCGGTATAGTAATAAAATTGTATATCAATGATTTTCATTTAATGATCCTCAGTTCCAACTTTATTACGTTGTAATTTTCCAGTAGAAGTATAAGGTAATGCATTGACGTGTTGATATATCTTAGGAACTTTATATTTTGCTAAATGTTCTTGTAAAAAATTTATAAGATCATTAACCTCAATTGTTTCACTTGCGACATAGTAAAGCGCTGGAATCTGACCCCAAGTCTCATCTTCTTTAGGTACACATACTGCATCTATAATTCCATTGAATGTTTTAGCTACTGTTTCAATTTCATAAGGATAGATATTTTCTCCACCACTAATAATAAGGTCTTTACGTCGATCATAAACCATTACAAAACCATCACTGTCTATTTCTGCAATATCTCCTGTTTTAAAGAAACCATCTTCAAATGTGTTATCCAAATCTTTAGGATACAAATATCCGTTCATTACACTGTCGCCTTTGATAAGTAATTCACCATGTCCCTCTTCATTAGGTTGTTTAATACATACTTCAACATTATCACTTGGTTTACCTACTGTATCATATCGTTTAGCTAACATATCTGGCGAAGCGGTTAGGAACTGCGAACATGTTTCTGTCATTCCAAAAGAATTATAAATAGGTAATTGATAACTCAATGCCTGTTGTATGAGCGTGGATGATAATTTAGCACCCCCAAGTAATATTTTTTCAATTGAGTATGGTTTATTTAAACCAGCATCCATTAGCCACTTTAACGTTTGTGGCACAAGTGACACATGTGTAGGATATTCGTTTTTAATAATAGTCAACATATCTTCAGTATTATATTTATTTAATAAACGTACAGTAAATCCTTCAATCACAGCACGTAAAATCACGCTAAGTCCTGAAATATGATAAATTGGAAGAACCGATAACCATGTCGTTTGTTGATCAAATCCTAGACTTTCTTTACAACCTAATGCACTTGCATAGTGATTTTTAAATGTTTGAGGTACTGCTTTTTGGGGTCCTGTCGTCCCTGATGTAAACATAATAGATGCAATACGATGAATATCAAATTGTTTATGATTAGGCGTATCAGGATAATCATTGAGTTGATTAAATGAGAGAACTTGATGTGAAGATAAATCGAACTCTTTTGTAGTTAAAATAAGTTGAACATTCACTGAGTTCATTTGATTAGTCATTTCAGTTGTTGTTAATCGTGTATTGATCATTGCAATTTCAATTTGCGCTAACCAACATGCGTGCACTAAAATAACAGAATCAATGTCGTTTCCAATATATAGTCCTACCCTACTTTCATTTAAAGATAATAATTTTTTTGAAAGCTGATACGCTGTAGAATATAATTGATTATATGTTAATGTATACTGACCATCTATAACCGCGATTTTGTTTTTGTTTTTTATACTTTGCTCTTTTAACCAAAATTCCAAAATTCATTCCTCCAATAGTTATACACTCTATATTATAACGATTTTTAAATTACTTAACAGGACTCATGTTTGAATTTATTTTGTGATTGTTTTATTTTTAAAAAGATATTATCCATTTTAAGATAAATATAGTTGAATACTTGATATATCATATCTATAAAAAACTCAGAATGGAAAATAACCATTCTGAGCTACTGTACGGAGAGTAAGGGATTCGAACCCTTGAGACGCGATAAAGCGCCTACACACTTTCCAGGCGTGCTCCTTCAGCCAGACTCGGACAACTCTCCTCTATTCAATTAAATAAAAAAACAGAAGCGATGTTTCACTTCTGTTTATATGACTCCTACGGGACTCGAACCCGTGTTACC
>NZ_KV792023.1:0-26705 GCF_001808085.1 Staphylococcus sp. HMSC14C01 | reverse complement strand
TTTTCTTTACTGTTAGTCTCGTCGCTTTCTTGATGTATATTTTCTATTTTTGGTTCTTCTGTGTTGCTAGTTTCATCACTAGTATAATTAAATTTTTTTATGTTTTCCTTACTTAGTTTAATTTTAGATTGCTGAGTATCAGAATTTATTTGTGAGTTTACTTTCTGATCTACGCCTTCACTCTCTATATTAGAAGAGGTTTCAGCATAACTATAGTGACTGAATATAGTTGCACTTATAGCAAAAATAAGACTTGTTCGAATAACTTTTTGTTTTATCATTCTGAGACCTCCTCTTATTTTTAACAATTTTAGTATAAAGAAATAAAAAATATCATGCATGTATATAAACAAATTGATAAAAAACATTAATATTTATGAAATTTTTGTTATATAATAATTTACTTATTCTAGTATAAATTTTATACAAGAAATATATTAAAAAAAGGAGATTATAAGATGGAATTATTTGATAAAGAAAACACAAAACCATTTCTAACTGAAATTGAAAATAGACGTACAATTTATAAAACTAAAACATCTATTTCTATTAGTGATGAAGAATTAGAGGAAATGATTGAACATATTGTAAAATACATGCCTTCAGCTTTTAATTCACAATCAACACGTGTTGTTTTGTTACTTAATGATCAACATATTAAATTCTGGGAAAATGCTAAAACTGTACTTAAAGATGTAATGGGACCAGATCGTGACTTTGAACCTACAAATCAAAGAATTAATGGTTTCGAGCATGCCTACGGAACTATTTTATATTTTGAAGATGAAGATGTTATAAAATCATTACAAGAACAAATGCCATCATATGCTGATAATTTTGCTAACTGGGCTGTTCAAACAAATGCTATGCATCAATACGCAATTTGGACTGCACTAAGTTCAAAAGGTATCGGTGCATCGTTACAACACTATAATCCACTAGTTGATCAAGTTACAACACAAACATTTGATATTCCAGCATCATGGAAACTTGTAGCACAAATGCCATTTGGTGATATTGAAGAACAAGCTGGTGAAAAAGAAATTCACCCTACTGATCAACGATTTATTATTAAAAAATAATAAATTTAAACTTATCAATGAAGTACATTACAATTAAGTTATTTTACTTTAATTGTAATGTGCTTCATTTTGCTTTTCCTAGCCAAATTTAGTAAATTGAAATTATTAAGCAGGTTGAGGAGTGGTTAAAGTGAAAATACAAATATTCCAATTTCATGTCGAATATGGAAATGTTGAGAAAAATGAACAAAAAATTTCAGAATGGTTTAATACTCAATTAGATGATGATACTGAAGTTGTTGTGTTACCAGAAATGTGGAACAATGGCTATGCTTTAGAAGAATTAAATGAAAAAGCAGATCAAGCATTATCACGTAGTTTTCCTTTTATTTCGAATCTTGCTCAAACATATCAAGTTGACATCGTCGCAGGATCTGTTTCAAATAAACAAAATAATAAAGTTTATAATACTGCTTTTACTGTCTCTAAAAAAGGTCGTCGTATTAACAAATATGATAAAGTTCATTTAGTTCCAATGCTAAATGAACCAGAATTTTTAGAGGATGGAAAAACAGTTCCAGAACCATTTGCTTTATCATCAGGTGCTCTCGCCACTCAAATTATATGCTATGACTTAAGATTCCCTGAATTGCTAAGATATCCATCTAGAGAAGGTGCTCAAATCGCATTTTATGTCGCTGAATGGCCAACATCTCGACTTAATCATTGGAGAAACTTACTTCAAGCTAGAGCTATAGAAAATGATATTTTTATCGTCGCATGTAATGGCACAGGTCATGATGGAAATACTGAATACGCTGGACATTCAATGGTTATCAATCCTAATGGAGATATTCTTGTTGAGTTAAACAGAGAAGAAGATACTATTTCAGTTGATATCAACATTCAAGAAGTATCACGTCAAAGAGATGCTATTCCAATCTTTAGAAATTTAAAACCTCATTTATATAAATAAAAAAAGTCGTGAGCTTGGGAGAGACTCACGACTTTTAATTAAGGGAATGTTTTACAGTTATTTTTCAATCTTTTGGGGATGTTATTAATTATGAAAAATTACATTGCATAACAATGTTATGATAGCTTGCATATTGAAAATAATTACCTTCTATTCAGAATAGCTAAGTTAATTATTTTCTACTGAGTTAACACTTCAGCGAGTCTTATGCATTTCTCATCAATAAGTTGGGATAGCTTATTAATGAATGGAACTACACGAAGAAATAAATAAATGAAATATTTTACTATGAAAATCGATATTATCGAATAACCCATTGGTCTCGATCATCACAAATACATAGTCAAATTACACAAACATTCCTTACAACTCATCGATAAATCAACTTTTAATTTCGCAACTACTAACAAAATCAAAAAAAGATTTATTCGAATAAAACAAAGACTAACAATTTAAAGACTAAGATTATTAAGTTGATATCACTTTAATGTGATATGAGTATATTAAAACATAACATTCATTTAAGTAATTAAAAATTTCTTAACTTGCAACTTTTTCTACTAAACTGTTTATTTTTATATGGTAAAATATGAGTTATCGAATTACTTTAACAGTTAAGTATTAAATTTTAACAGTTAAGCATTATTTTGCAGACTAATTGCACAAAATTGTATAATATAGTCAAGGAGAGTGGCACAATATTGAAAGCAATTGATGATAAAATTGAGCACTTTGCATCTTATTTACAGAAGAAAAACAACCTTGATCATATCCAATTCTTAAAAGTACGATTAGGCATGCAAGTGGTTGTTAGTAATATTGCTAAAACAATTGTGACATATGGTGCTGCGCTCATATTCCATACATTTTTGTATACTTTAATCACACACATTAGTTATTTTTTAATTCGACACAATGCACACGGGGCGCATGCAAAGTCTACTTTGCTATGCCATATTCAAAATTTAATCTTATTTGTTGGTTTACCATGGCTCATTGCTTACTATCATATTAATATGGGTATCATGTATAGTGTTAGTGGCCTTGCATTATTACTGATTATTATTTATGCACCAGCTGCCACTAAGAAACAACCCATACCCGAACGACTAAAACCTCGCAAAAAAATAAAGTCTATTATTTTAGTAGTGGTTTTAATCATTATTTCTATTATAGTACCAGAGCCATATAAACAATTAATTTTATTAGGTATGATACTTGAAAGTACAACACTATTACCATTCTTTTTTCCTAAGGAGGATTATTAATTATGACATTTATTACAGATTTATTCATTAAACTATTCTCATTAATCTTAGAAACTGTTGGTACACTTGCTTCATATAATGTATGTGGTGGTTATTTCGATGAACCTGAAGTTCCTAAAGAATTAACTGATCTTAATAGATAAAATTTAGAAAGTGTGTGACGTATGGATTTATTATCAAATGTACCTTTAGCACTTTTTCAAGGATTTTTATTATTTTTAATTTCAAAAATAATTTTAGATATTAAATATACTTTAAGGGATTATTTAATCATTTTAACGATTATAATCCCTTCTGCTTTTTTTTATTATTATTTAGGAAGTATTTCTGTTTTATATTTATTAATTGGTTGTGGAATTTTCCTATATTGTAAAGTTAAGTGGTACTCGATTATTACAGTTTTAAGTAGTGCTATTTTAATGTTTTTAAGTAATTTCATTGCTTTTATACTTGTAATAATTTTTCAAAAATTTATTAATAATAATACCTATTTAGATTTATCGTATATAAGTATATTTACTTTAGTTTCTATACTTATATCTTTTACATTTAAATCTCTACTTAAAAAATTAAAAATGTCTTATTTATCTATTAATAAAACTTACTTAACTATTATTTCAATTGTTTTAATTCTTTCATTTATAATTTTATATATTTATTCTCAAGTACCTAAAGTTAATAATGCTTCTTTAAAAATTTATGGGCTAATTTTTATTGGAATAATTATATTTTTCATCACCTTAATCATTATAATTTCTAGATATACATTACGTGAACTTCGATACAGACGTAATATGGAAGAAATTGAAACGTATTATGAATACACACTACAAATAGAATCGATTAATAATGAAATGCGTAAGTTTAGACATGATTATGTCAATATTCTTACTACAATGTCAGAATACATAAGAGAAAATGATATGGATGGTTTAAAGACATATTTTAATGATAATATTGTTCCTATGAAAGATAACCTTCAAATGAACTCAATCAAAATTAATGGTACGGATAATTTAAAAGTGCGTGCTATTAAAGGATTGATAACAACTAAAATTTTACAAGCTCAAGAAAAAAATATACCTATTAGTATTGAGGTGCCAGAGTTAATTGATCATATTGAGATGAATACGGTTGATTTAAGTCGTATCATTGGGATTATCATTGATAACGCTATTGAGGCTTCAGAAGAATTAGAAGATGTCTTAATTAGAATTGCATTTATCAATGTCGAAACGTCAGTCATGTTTATTGTTATGAATAAATGTAAAGAAGATATGCCGAAAATCCATGAATTATTTCAAGACTCCTTTTCAACTAAAGGAGATAACAGAGGACTTGGTCTAACGACTTTAAAAGAAATTACTGATACTACTGAAAACGTGTTACTTGATACGACTATAGAAAATGGCTACTTCGTTCAAAAAGTAGAAATTATAAATAATATGCCATAAGGATGTGAGAAAATGAAAATATTCATTTGTGAAGACGATGTGAAACAACGTGAAAATATGGTTTCAATTATTAACAACTATATAATGATTGAAGAAAAACCGATGGAAATAGCGTTAGCGACAGATGATCCTTATGAAATTATTGAACAGTCAAAAGAAATGAATGATGTTGGATGTTATTTTTTAGATATACAATTGGAAGCTGATATTAACGGTATTAAACTTGGAAGTGAAATTCGAAAGTATGATCCTATTGGGAATATCATCTTTGTTACAAGTCATAGTGAACTCACTTACCTAACATTTGTCTATAAGGTATCTGCAATGGATTTTATTTTTAAAGATGATCCTAATCAACTGAAAACGCGAATAATAGATTGTATTGAAACTGCTCATACACGTTTAAAATTACTTTCAAAAGAAAGTAATGTTGAGACAATTGAATTAAAGCGTGGTAGCAATTCAATATATGTACAATATGATGATGTCATGTTCTTTGAATCGTCTACAAAATCCCATCGTTTAATTGCGCATCTTGATAACCGTCAGATTGAATTCTACGGAAATCTTAAAGAATTAGCACAACTCGATGATCGTTTTTTCAGATGTCACAATAGTTTTGTTGTAAATCGCCATAATATCGATTCAGTCGATTCTAAAGAACGAATTGTAACTTTCAGAAACGGTGAGCATTGCTATGCCTCTGTACGTAATGTTAAAAAGATATAATATTAAAACCCCTTCATTTTAATATCTGAAGGGGTTTCTTAATCTCTTTTTTAAAGTTCTTCAATAACTTCTTCTAAACTTGGAATACTTTCGATAGCGCCATACTTAGTAGTTACTTTTGCAGCTACTAAATTACTAAATTTTAAAATTTCTTCTCCTTTTCCTTTAAATAGAGAAGTAATGTCTGTTAATTCTGTATTTAAAATTCTATTAATGACTGCACCAATAAACGCGTCTCCAGCACCAGTAGTGTCAACAGCTTCAACTTTATACCCTTGATGATGAATAATTGTCCCATCTTTTAAATAAGCTGTTGCTCCTTTGTCTCCTTGTGTATAGATAACTACTTCAACATTTCCTTTAAATAAAGATTGAATCGCTTTATGTTCATCACTTATTCCAGTAACAAATTCAATTTCTTCATCTGAAATTTTAATAATATTTGCTTTGGGAAGAAATGATTGAATAGTCACTTTACATGCTTCTGCGCTATCCCATAGTGGTAATCTAACATTTGGATCAAATACTATCATCCCATGAGCCGCTTCAAATTTTTCAATCATAGCAAGATGTGCATTTTTCATATCACATTCAATTAAATCAACAGAACAAAAATGTAGAACATCTTGATTAGAAACATTGATTTCATCTAAATTCGAAGCATGATAAAGCATGTCAGCTGATGGTTTACGATAAAAAGAAAAATCTCGTTCTCCATTTTCTTTTAAACTAACGAAAGCGAGTGCAGTATTAGCTGTATTTGTTCGTTTAATATATGTTGTACCAACGCCTATTTTTTCTAACGTCTCTATAATAATATCTCCAAAAGCGTCATTACCTAGTTGTGTAACCATTTCTGTCCTACTACCTAATTTTTTAGCCACACTTGCCACATTAGCAGGTGCCCCGCCAACTTGTCGACTAAATTGCGTTACATCTTTAAGTTCAATATTTGTTCTATTTGGAATAAAATCGATTAATGCTTCACCAATAGCGTATAACTTTCTCATTTATTTATCTCTCCCTAAGTCATATTTAGTAAATTTCAAATAAACTTGACCTGTTTCTGTAGATGTGCGAATTGCTGTAGCATTTTCATCAGGAAAAATTCTTGACGTCAAGACACGCTCTCCATCATTACAAAAAATTTCAATACTTGAAGTATCCACAAAAATGTGTAATTGCTTTAATGGCGAATCTAAATATGTAGATCTTGTCACACCTTCAACATTACTAGGTAATGCACCACTTTCTGATCGATCTAATGTAATCTTTTGCTCCCTAGTATTATAAGAAATTAATGTTGAATTTAACTTAGATGCTCTTAATTCAAAATATATTTCTGTTGCTTCATTTTCTAAAATATCAATAATAAGCTCATATTGCGTACCTTCATAAGGATGAAGTGTTGTATTATATTTGTTAGCATAACCTAATGCTGTTTCTTTATTTTGACGTAACGTCTCTAACGCTTTTAAAGGACGTTGGCGTAACCGTCCTTCTTCGATTGTTAACTCTCTAGGTATCGTTAAACAATGTGCCCAACCTTCTTCATCTGTAGGATATTGAGTATCTGGTAATCCCATCCACCCAATTAAAATACGCTTACCATATTCATCTATAAATGTTTGTGGCGCATAAAAATCAAAACCATTATCAAGTTCCATAAATGTATCATGTTTGAATTCTAATGTATCGAAATTTAAATGACCGATTAGATATCCAGATTGATAAATATTTCTATATTTTTCATCTTTTGCATCAATACCTTGAGGACTAAAAATAATGACATCTTGTCCATTTAAACTAAAATAGTCTGGACATTCCCACATATAGCCAAAATCTTCTAGTTCGGTTGTAATTTCTCCAATATATTCCCATTGATCAATCTGTCGATGTATCATTTTGTACAAAAGTAAACGTCCTAATTCTTGTTGAGTTTGGACACCTAATATTGCATAATATTCTTCATGATACTTAAATACTTTTGGATCTCTAAAATGACTTGTATATCCTTCAGGTTGATGAGCAATCACAGGCTTATTTAATTTTTCGATTGAACCATCTTGTTTTACTTTTGCAATCATTTGACTCGCATATCTTTTCCATTCTTCATCTCGATGATTACCTGTATACATATAATATAAGTTTCCTTCAAATTCAAAAGCACTTCCACTGTATACCCCATGACTATCATAAATCGTATCAGGTTTTAATATGGGACCATTTGGTTCAAATGTCACTAAATCTTTACTAGTATAATTAAACCAATATTTCAGTCCATGCACGGCACCCAATGGAAACCACTGGTGAGATACATAGTATGTTCCGTTATAAAACATTAATCCATTAGGATCGTTTAATAAACCTGTTTCAGGTTGAATATGAAAGTGTTGACGATAGCTTGATTGTTCTATTCGATGCTTTAACGCTTCTAATTCATCTTTGTTCACATCTTCAATACGACGATAGCGTTGTTCTCTTGACCACTCAGTCATATTAGGCCTCCTAAATCATTAGTATTAATTTTATCATTTAATATCGTAACGGTAATTAGTCTTAAGACTTTACAATCCATGATTTAAAAAGCGGGAAATTGTATTTACAATACTCCCGCAAACTTTGCAATATCTGATATATTTTTTTAATAGACTAATCATCTAAATTAATATCAACATAATATTAATTTTATCATATCGTGATTATCTTCAAGTACTGTTTTACTAATGAAACTTCAACATTTTAAATATATATCAATACCTTTTATGTAATTTATTTAATTCTCCATAAAAATATGCCTTTTCACCATGCACAAGTTGATCTAAACCTGTCTTATCTTCTTCAACAGTCGTAGCAAGGGACATAAAAATTGATAATGTCTTTCCAATAATAAAAGTTATAATAATCGAGTAAAGTACTACTACTATAACTGCAATACATTGTATCCATATAGTATGTAAATGACCAGTATAGATTAATCCATCTAATATATCTTTATTAACTTTATGTGATTGAAATACACCAGTCAATATTGCACCAATCACACCTCCAACACCATGAATACCAAAGGCATCAAGTGTATCATTATATCTTAATTTTTCTTTTATAGAATTGACCACAAAATAACATGCTATACCACCAATCATAGAGATAATGTATGCACTTAAGTAGTTTACAAATCCAGCTGCTGGTGTAATGGTTACGAGTCCTGACAGTACACCTGATAATAAACCAAGTAAGCTTAACTTTTTATTAGAAAAGTATTCAAGAATCAACCAACTAAATGCTCCTCCACTCGCAGCAATGATAGTATTTACAAACGATATCACTGCTATATCATTTAAAGTAAACGCACTTCCTGTATTAAAACCGTACCATCCTATCCAAACAAAAATACCACCTATAAGTGTAATAAGTAAATTATTCGGCTGTAGTTTCTCTACTTTTTTTCCGTGACCTATCATTATTGCTAATACTAATCCTGATACTCCCGATGTAATATGTACTACGGTACCTCCAGCATAATCTAAAGCATCAAGTTGTTGAATCCAACCACCGCCCCATACCCAATGAGCTACAGGACTGTAAATCATAATTACCCATATAAATATAAAAATAGTAAAAGGAATAAATCTCATTCGCTCAGCAATTGAACCTGATAAAATGGAAACCGCAATAGTACAAAACATCATCTGAAATAACATAAATAAGGCAAACGGAATATGTGGACTAAATTGAACATTCGTATTAAATCCTACATGTTGCAAACCAATAAAATCAAAATTACCTATCCAATCATTTCCATGACCAAAACTCAAAGAAAATCCAATGACCACCCATGTAAACGTAACAATAATTATAGCAGCCATACTTTGCATCACTGTATTTAAAACATTTTTAGATTGAACTAAGCCTCCATAAAATAAACTCAATCCTGGTGTCATTAACCAAACTAATAAAATACATAGAAATAAAAAAATTGTGTCATCCATCTTCATTTTTACCACTTCCTTAAAAACATCATATTAATAGTTTTTAAGAATAGCAAAAACACGTAAGATTAAATGACACAATTTGTCATATTACATTACATTTATAAAGAAAAACTTAAGCTTTTTGAACTGTGATTGTCCATGAAGCATCATCAAGTTGTTCATAGTTTGTTACAGGATACCCTTGTTCAGCTGCCCAGTTTGGAATGGCTTCAGTTGCTTGAGTGCAATCAAAGTCTATTTTTAATTCGTCACCATTTTTTAATGTTTCCATTAAATTAATATATTTATAAAAAAGCTATAATGCAAATGCATTTTAGCTTTAAAAAATAATTTAATATTAATTTGAAGAGTTTTTCATAAAGAATAATAGTGATTGTAATTCGATACCTAAATCGATATGATGAACTTGAACATCATTTGGCACATCAATTCTAGCAGGAGTAAAGTTTAAGATACCTTTTACATCAGCCTTAATAAGTCGATCTGAAACAGATTGTGCCACACTTCCTGGTGTAGTAAGAATCACTACATTAATATTTTGTTTTTGAAGTTCAGATGAAATATCATCAATATGCTTTACTGTCACTTTTCCAACTTTTGTACCAACAATATCTTTATCAATATCAAATGCAGCTGTAATTGTCATTTCATCATGTATTGAAAAATTGTAAGTAAGTAATGCACGTCCTAAATTCCCTACGCCAACAATAGCAATATGAATATTATTACTATCGCTAATCTCCGTTTTAAAGAATTCTAAAAGACTCTCAACGTTATAGCCATATCCTTTCTTACCTAACTCACCAAAATAAGAAAAATCTCTTCTTATCGTAGCTGATTCAATATCTAAAGCCTCACTAATTGTTTTAGAACTCACACGATCAATACCTTTGATTTTCAATGAATTAACAAATCGATAATATAAAGGTAAACGTTTTAATGTAGCGCGAGGTATTTTTGATTGATTTTGAGGCATATGCAATGTCCCCCTTTTGTTTGAACTTTTTAATCTATATATTCAAACTAACTAGAGTGCAATTAGTTATTTTAGTGAAATATATATAATGCCTATTATGGATACTGCAATATTATACCGTAACCTATTTCAAAAATAAATATCTTAGTTTCCTAAGCATACCTTATATTGTAAAATGATATAATAATGTCAAATTTAAAGTTAAATAAATGTGATTGTTACATAGATAGAAAGGTGAAACTTGAATGATACTTTTACAATTAAATGATATTTCAAAATCGTTTGATGGTGAAGATATATTTAATCATGTTAATTTTGAAGTTAAAACTGGAGAACGTATTGGCGTAGTAGGAAGAAATGGCGCTGGAAAATCAACGTTAATGAAGATTATTGCAGGTGTTGAAGATTATGATAGTGGCCATATTTCAAAAATCAAGAATTTACGCATTGGTTATTTAACTCAACAAATGACACTTGATTCTTCTCTGACTGTAATTGAAGAAATGTCAAAACCATTTGAACATATTAAGCATATGGAAACGCTTATTAATGATGAAACTGATTGGTTAGCCGCTCACGTTGATAGTTATGATTCAGAAGATTATAAACAACATATGGAGCGTTATGAATCATTATCTAATCAATTTGAACAACTTGAAGGTTATCAATATGAAAGTAAAATTAAAACAGTATTGCATGGTTTAAACTTTACTGAAGAAGAATTTGATAAACCCATTAATGATTTTAGTGGCGGACAAAAAACACGTTTATCTTTAGCACAGATGCTTTTAAGTGAACCCGATTTATTACTATTAGATGAACCTACAAACCATCTTGACTTGGAAACAACTAAGTGGTTAGAAGATTATTTAAAATATTTTAAAGGTGCCATCATTATTATTAGTCATGACAGATACTTCTTAGATAAAATTGTAACTCAAATATATGACGTTGCTTTAGGAGATGTGAAGCGTTATGTAGGTAATTATGAGCAATTTATTACTCAACGTGATAAATACTATGAATTAAGAATGCAAGAATATGAAAAACAACAAGAAGAAATTAAACGCCTTGAAACTTTCGTGGAAAAAAATATTACTCGAGCTTCAACAAGCGGTATGGCTAAAAGTCGTCGAAAAACATTAGAAAAAATGGAACGTATCGATAAGCCAATGATGGATGCTAAAAGTGCTAATATCCAGTTTGGATTTGATAGAAATACTGGCAATGATGTGATGCATATCCGTAATCTAGAAGTAGGTTATCAATCCCCTATCACTGCTCCTATTAATATTGAAGTTACAAAAGGAGACCATATTGCTATTATTGGACCTAATGGAGTTGGAAAGACTACACTTATCAAAACAATTGCAAATCGTCAAAAAGCATTAGGTGGAGAAATTACTTATGGTGCTAATTTAAACATAGGATATTACGATCAAAAACAAGCAGAATTCAAATCTAATAAAACAATATTAGATTATGTTTGGGATCAATATCCTATGATGAATGAAAAAGATGTCCGCGCTATTTTAGGACGATTTTTATTCGTTCAAGATGACGTCAAAAAAGTTATTAATGATTTATCAGGGGGCGAAAAAGCACGTTTGCAATTAGCTTTACTTATGTTACAACGTGATAACGTTTTGATACTCGATGAACCTACTAACCATCTTGATATAGATTCTAAAGAAATGTTAGAACAAGCGTTAAAAGATTTTGAAGGTACAATTTTATTTGTTTCCCATGATCGATATTTTATTAATCAACTAGCAAATAAAGTATTTGATTTAAATAAAGATGGTGGTCAACTGTATTTAGGTGACTATCAATATTTTATTGAGAAAACAGAAGAAGCTTCTGCGTTAAAGGAATTTGAAGCGGAACACAATAAAGATGAAACGCTTGATTTAGAAGACACCGATTCGTCAACAACTAATACGTATGCTTCTCAAAAACAATATAAGAGAGAATTACGAAAAATTGAGCGTCAAATTGAGCAATGTGAAGAACAAATCGAAAAATATGAAGAACAAATTACTCAAATTGATCAACAATTGACTCAGCCTGATATTTTTAATGATCCTATTAAGGCAAATGAACTTGCTGAGCAGAAATTAAGTACCGAACGACAATTAGAGAATGTTATGGCTGAATGGGAAGAATTACAAGAAAAAATTTAATATATCTAAGAAAAACTAGTAAAGGTATCAAATTTTTACTAGTTTTTTTATTTATTTCATTCACAAATTTATAAACAACTAAAATACTGATATATCAGTTATCCACGAACTTATCCTAGTTATCCACAACGTGAATGATAATAATTTACATAACTTTTACACAACATTCAAACTATATTCACACCTTTACCCCCTTTTTATCCACAAGATATTAACTATTTGTTGATAAGTACACACGTTCTCTATTGACATATATCATATATCAATACATTAACCTAATTAAATAAAAAAGTAATTGAAACTTATTTGATTTTAAGTTCAATTACTTTTTACTTTATTATTCAACTGTTACATCTTCAATATCTATATTATTTTTTCCATTTAAATCTAGAGATGAAGTTACTCCAGCTTTATAGTAATAATATCCAGCAGCCCCAATCATAGCAGCATTATCTGTACATAACTTTGAATTAGGTATTGAAAGTTTAATGTTATTTTCTTTACACAAATGATTTAATCGTTCTCTTAATCCTTTGTTACTAGCTACTCCGCCAGCTACAATAAGGTGTTCAACATGATAAGATTTACAAGCATTAATAGCCTTTGTACTTAATACATCAACAACACTATTTTGGAAACTGGTAGCAACATCTTCTTTTTTTATGTCTTCATTTTTTTGTCGCTGATTGTGTAACTTATTAATCACTGCACTTTTTAATCCACTAAAGCTAAAATCATAACTATCTTTTTCAAGCCATACTCTAGGAAAATGGTATGTGTCCTTTCCTTCCAAAGCAAGTGCATCTATAGCTGGGCCTCCTGGATATGGTAAATCAATTGTTCTTGCTACCTTATCATAAGCCTCTCCTACAGCATCATCTCGTGTTTCACCAATGACTTCAAAATTTAAATGTGATTTCATATAAACAAGTTCTGTATGTCCACCCGAAACGATTAATGCTATTAAAGGAAAGGTTAGCGGTTCTTCAAGATGATTAGCATAAATATGTCCAGCAATATGATGAACAGGAATGATTGGCTTATTATAAGCAAATGCTAAAGCTTTTGCTGCATTAATTCCTATTAGAAGTGCCCCTATTAATCCAGGCCCTTGTGTAACAGCTACGGCATCGATATCTTCCATAGTAGCATTAGCTGAAGATAACGCTTCATCAATTGTAGTCGTAATTCCCTCTACATGGTGTCTACTTGCAACTTCAGGGACTACTCCCCCAAAACGTTTATGACTTTCTATTTGACTAAGTACAATATTAGATAAAATCGTATTTCCATTTTTTATAACACTTACACTTGTTTCGTCACAACTTGTTTCAACCGCTAATATTAATATGTCTCTATTCATTTAAATTCACCCACATCACTAATGCATCCTCGCCTTCTCCATAGTAATTTTTTCTTTTACCGCCATATTGAAACCCTAATTTTTTATATACATGTTGAGCTATCACATTCGTAATTCTCACTTCTAAACTCATCACATCACAAGTATGCCTAGCATAGTCCATCACATAATTTAGTAATAGCTGACCTAATCCATAGTCTCTGAATGATTCTTTGATTGCTATGGTTGTAATTTGAGCTTGATCAATTACTATCCATAATCCTAAATATCCAATAATTTCTTCTTTAAAAATAACAACAAAGTACTTTGCGAAGTTATTTTCATTTAATTCATGGTAAAATGCATCAATGGTCCATGAACTATCGTTGAAGCTTTCTCTCTCAATATCGAAAACACTTGGTACATCATCGACTTGCATCGCTCTAATAGTTAACTGTTCTTCTGTTGGTTTAACCAATTACGTTCCGCCTCTGACAATTTTATATAATTTGGTACAAACGTATGAATGTTCTCAGGTTGATGAATCAAATGTTTCATGACAGTTGCATTAGGCAGTTTAGTCTCAATATCTCCATGTAGTAATTCAGATAATTTTTCCGTGTCCTCTCCTACAAACACATAAGGTTGATTTAAAGCATTGAGTTTTTTATGCAACGCTTCTAAAGAAATATATTGGTCTTTTTCAATTGTATTTAATTGATTATTTTCATATTGATATAATCCTGTATATACCGCTTCACGACGAGCATCAAATATTGGTACAATAATTCTTTTATCATTCGTATCTATAGTAGCCGCTAATGCTTTTAACGATGAGACACCATATAATTTAGTATTCAAAGCATAGGCTAATGTTTTCGCTACAGTAACGCCTATTCTCACTCCTGTATAAGAGCCAGGTCCTTTTGCAACAACAATCCCATCTAATTCTTGTTTTTTTAAATTCGATTCATTAAATAAGGATTGAATACCAGGCATAAGTTGGCTCGAATGATCTTTTTTACTATTTGTTGTTTTTATTGCTAAAACCTCATCATCGTTCATCAAAGCAATTGACATGGGTTGATTTGAAGTATCAATTAACAGTAAGTTCATTGTCTATCTCTTCCTTTATTTTAGTATAATGATAGCCTTTTGCTGCTATATTAATTTGTCGTTGACTTTCATTTATAGTCGTAATATTAATCACTAAATACTCTTCTGGAAGGAACTCCTGTATAAATTGACTCCATTCAATTATTGTAACAGCGTCATCTTCAAAGTATTCATTAAATCCTAAATCTTCATCTGAATCTTCTAAGCGATAACAATCCATATGATGAAGTTTTAACTCCTTACCTTTGTATGATTTTATGATATTAAACGTAGGAGAATTAATATTACGCTTTACTCCTAGATATTTACCTATAAATTGAGTCAACGTTGTTTTACCAGCACCTAAATCTCCATTCAATAAAATGACATCTTTTGAACCAACATGCTTCATTAAAATTTTAGCAAAATGTTCCATCTCATCTAAATTTTTGATAGGTATCATGTATTGTTCTCTCTCCTCATGTTTATTTTACACTTCGTTATTTCATCTAAATTTAACTTAATAATTGTAACAAACTTTACTAAAAATTTCTCATTAATAAAACATAAATCATTCTTCTAAATTGTTAGAAAATTCTAAAAAGAGTATTGACTTTAATATCTGTTTAGTGTAAATTAAATTTATCAAATTTTTAAACAATTCTAACTATTCAAATAATCATCCATTCAAGAAAGGAGTATAATACCATGCAATCATTTACATATTCACTGTCACCACTAGAAAATTTAATTATTTTATTATACTCTTCAGGGCTGGAACTTTAGTAGCTTAATTTACTAAATGTTTAAGTCCTATTTCTCATTGAATGGGACTTAAAAACGTCCCAACTTTATTGGGGCGTTTTTTTATTTTAATAATTAGTAATTTATGGGGGAATGAATAAATGAGAAGTGACATGATAAAAAAAGGTGATCACCAAGCACCAGCAAGAAGCCTATTACACGCGACAGGAGCACTTAAAAGTCCTACTGACATGAATAAACCTTTTGTAGCAATTTGTAATTCATATATCGATATCGTTCCTGGACATGTTCATTTAAGAGAATTAGCTGATATTGCAAAAGAAGCGATTCGTGAAGCAGGTGCAATTCCTTTTGAATTTAATACAATTGGTGTCGATGATGGAATAGCAATGGGACATATTGGTATGAGGTATTCCTTACCGTCACGTGAAATTATTGCAGATGCGGCTGAAACTGTTATCAATGCTCATTGGTTTGATGGTGTATTTTATATTCCTAACTGTGACAAAATTACACCTGGCATGTTATTAGCAGCTGTTAGAACAAATGTCCCTGCTATCTTTTGTTCAGGTGGCCCAATGAAAGCTGGTTTATCTGCTCAGGGAAAAGCTTTAACTCTATCATCTATGTTCGAAGCAGTCGGAGCTTTTAAAGAAGGTTCAATTACTAAAGAAGAATTTTTAGATATGGAACAAAATGCTTGTCCAACATGTGGATCATGTGCAGGAATGTTCACAGCAAATTCTATGAACTGTTTAATGGAAGTCTTAGGATTAGCACTTCCCTACAACGGTACAGCTTTAGCAGTAAGCGATCAACGTCGTAAAATGATTAGACAAGCAGCATTCCAATTGGTAGAAAATATAAAAAATGATATTAAACCTCGTGATATTGTTACGAAAGAAGCAATTGATGATGCATTTGCTTTAGATATGGCAATGGGTGGTTCAACAAATACTGTACTTCATACATTAGCAATTGCTAATGAAGCTGGAATTGAATATGACTTAGAAAGAATTAATGAAATTGCTAAAAAAACGCCTTATTTATCTAAGATTGCACCAAGTTCTTCTTATTCTATGCACGATGTTCATGAAGCTGGCGGATGTCCAGCAATCATTAATGAATTAATGAAAAAAGAAGGAACCCTACATCCAGATCGACTCACAGTTACTGGTAAAACATTAAGAGAAAATAACCAAGGTAAAGAGATTAAAAATTTCGATGTTATTCATTCTTTAGATGCTCCATATGATAAAGAAGGTGGATTGTCCGTCTTATTCGGTAATATTGCTCCTAAAGGTGCAGTAATTAAAGTTGGTGGTGTTGATCCTTCAATCAAAGTATTTAAAGGAAAAGCAATTTGCTTTGATTCACATGATGCAGCTGTAGAAGCAATTGATAATAAAACAGTTCGTGAAGGTCACGTAGTGGTCATTCGATATGAAGGACCTAAAGGAGGTCCGGGTATGCCAGAAATGTTAGCTCCTACATCATCTATCGTCGGAAGAGGTTTAGGAAAAGATGTTGCTTTAATTACGGATGGACGTTTTTCTGGAGCTACTCGTGGTATCGCTGTAGGTCATATTTCACCAGAAGCAGCCTCAGGAGGTCCTATTGGTCTGATTAGAGATGGTGATGAAATTACTATTGACTTAGTAAATCGAACTTTAGATGTTAATCAGCCTCAAGAAGAATTGTATAAACGTAAAGAAGAACTTGAGCCTTTTAAAGCTAAAGTAAAAACAGGTTATCTTGCAAGATACACTGCTTTAGTAACCAGTGCAAATACGGGTGGTATTATGCAAGTCCCAGAAAATCTTATTTAAATTTAAGGAGCGATAAATATGTCAAAAACAAAGGAAAGTAATAAACAAACTAAAACACTTACAACTCGAAGCGGTTCTGACTTATTAGTAGAAGCACTCGTACACGAAGATGTTGATTTCATTTTTGGATATCCAGGTGGTGCAGTTTTACCATTATACGATACATTTTATGATGAAAAAATTAAACATATTCTGGCACGTCATGAACAAGGTGCTACCCATGCCGCTGAAGGATACGCACGTGTTTCTGGCAAACCAGGTGTCGTCGTCGTAACAAGTGGTCCTGGAGCTACAAATGCTATCACTGGTATTACTGATGCTTATTGTGATTCTCTACCCTTAGTCGTATTTACCGGACAAGTGGCAACCCCTGGTATTGGTAAAGATGCATTCCAAGAAGCTGATTTATTATCAATGACGACGCCAATTACAAAAGCTAATTACCAAGTTAAACATGTAGATGATATTCCTAGAATTGTTCACGAGGCATTCTATTTAGCAAATACTGGACGTAAAGGACCTGTAGTTATTGATTTCCCAAAAGATATGGGCGTTTTAACTTCTTCTGCTCCACTTGAAGAAGAAGTTCATTTACCTTCATATCAAGTAACTGAAAATCCAAATAAAGAAGATATTCAACAACTTTCTCAATATTTAAATCATGCAAAACAACCTGTTGTTTTAGCTGGAGCAGGTATCAATCACTCAAAATCAAATGATTTATTAACCGAATTTGTTACTCACCATCAAATTCCTGTTGTTACAACTTTATTAGGTCTAGGTGCTATTCCATATGAAAATCCCCTTTTCCTTGGTATGGGCGGTATGCATGGCTCTTATGCAAGTAACATGGCACTCACTGAATGTGACTTACTCATTAATTTAGGTAGTCGATTTGATGACCGTTTGGCTAGTAATCCTAACGAATTCGCACCAAATGCTAAAGTGGTACACATTGATATTGATGAATCAGAAATTAATAAAGTGATTCCTACAACACTCGGAATTGTTGCAGATTGTAAAAAAGTATTAGAAGCATTAGTTACTGAACATCAAAGTCATGCTACATACAAAGAATGGGTAGATTATTGTTTAGATAATAAATCAAAACATCCATTTAAGTACAAAGAAGCTAATGATACATTTTGTCGTCCACAAGAAGCGATTGAATATATTGGTAAAATCACAAATGGTGAAGCCATCGTCACTACAGATGTAGGTCAGCATCAAATGTGGTCAGCACAATTTTATCCGTTTAAACATCATAGTCAATGGGTTACAAGTGGTGGATTAGGAACAATGGGATTCGGTATTCCTTCAGCAATTGGTGCACAACTCGCAGCTCCAGATAAAACAGTTATTTGTTTTGTAGGTGATGGTGGATTCCAAATGACCAATCAAGAAATGGCGTTATTACCTGAATATCATCTAAATGTAAAAATTGTTTTAATTAACAACGGTACATTAGGAATGGTAAAACAATGGCAAGATAAATTCTTTAATCAACGTTTTTCACATTCTGTTTTCAATGATCAACCAGATTTTATTAAAATGGCTGAAGCTTACGGTGTTAAAAGCTTCTTAATCGATCACCCTAATAAATTAAAAGCGCAATTAGATGAAGCTTTTAATTATGAAGGTCCTGCTTTAATTGAAGTAAGAATTTCTCCAGCAGAACCTGTAAACCCTATGATTCCTAGTGGTAAAGCTAATCATGAAATGGAGGGCCTAGAATGAACCGAACTTTAAAATTAAAAGTAGCTGACCAAGTCAGTACGTTAAATCGAATCACAAGTGCTTTTGTAAGATTACAGTACAATATCAATGAATTATATGTAAAACCTGCTAGTGAAGATGGCATATCTGATATGACAATCAAAGTTCATATTGAGGATGAAGATGTATATCGAATTTTAATTACTAAATTAAAAAAACAAGTCAGTGTTATTAATGTTGAAGATGTGAATGATTAATTCTTAGATGATGCGCTAGCATTTTACATCAATTATCATATTTAATGTCTAACATCATAAAGTTAATTATTACCTTTTTAATATTCGCAATTTTTGAAATTTTTTAACTAATGGAGGAAAGTATTATGACAAAAGTTTATTATGATCAATCAGTAGAAAAAGATGCACTACAAGGTAAAAAAATCGCTATTATCGGTTACGGTTCTCAAGGCCATGCACATGCTCAAAACCTTAAAGATAACGGTTACGACGTAAGAGTTGGTATTCGTCCAGGTAATTCATTTAATAAAGCTAAAGAAGATGGATTAGATGTTTATCCAGTGGCTGAAGCAGTTAAACAAGCAGACGTTATTATGGTATTACTTCCTGATGAAATTCAAGGTAATGTATATAAAAATGAAATTGCTCCAAATTTAGAAGCTGGTAATGCATTAGCTTTTGCACATGGATTTAATATTCATTTTAACGTCATCGAACCACCTAAAGATGTAGATGTCTTCTTAGTAGCACCTAAAGGTCCTGGTCATCTAGTAAGACGTACATTTGTTGAAGGTTCAGCTGTGCCAGCATTATTTGGCGTTCAACAAGATGCTACAGGTCATGCACGTGATATTGCTTTAAGTTATGCAAAAGGTATTGGTGCTACACGTGCTGGTGTTATTGAAACAACATTTAAAGAAGAAACTGAAACTGACTTATTCGGTGAACAAGCTGTACTTTGTGGGGGAATTCATAAACTGATTCAAAGTGGTTTCGAGACATTAGTGGAAGCTGGATATCAAAAAGAATTAGCATATTTTGAAGTACTACATGAAATGAAACTGATCGTTGATTTAATGTATGAAGGCGGTATGGAAAATGTACGTTATTCAATTTCAAATACTGCTGAATTTGGTGACTACGTATCTGGTCCACGTGTCATTACTCCAGATGTTAAAGATAATATGAAAGAAGTACTTAAAGATATTCAAAATGGTAATTTCGCTAATCGCTTTGTTAAAGATAACGAAAATGGATTTAAAGAATTTTATGAATTACGTGAACAACAACATGGTCATGAAATTGAAGCAGTGGGTCGTGAACTAAGAAAAATGATGCCATTCATTAAATCTAAAAGCATTCAAAAATAAAATGTAAGGAGATGTTAAAAATGGAAAGCCATATTCAAATATTTGATACAACGTTAAGAGATGGAGAGCAAACACCTGGTGTGAATTTTTCATTTGATGAACGTTTAAGTATTGCTAAGCAACTTGAAAAATGGGGAGTCGATGTTATTGAAGCAGGCTTCCCCGCTTCAAGTACTGGAAGTTTTAAATCTGTAGAAGCAATCTCTAAAGCATTAACTACCACTGCAGTGTGTGGATTAGCAAGATGTAAAAAATCTGATATTGATGCTGTATATGAAGCAACAAAATGTGCTGCTAAACCACGTGTTCATGTATTTATTGCTACTTCCCCTATTCATTTAGAGCATAAGCTAAAAATGACTCAAGAAGAAGTCTTAGAATCAATTAAGGAACATGTCAGTTATGCTAAATCATTATTCGATGTAGTACAATTCTCACCAGAAGATGCATCAAGAACAGATCAAGCATTCCTTATAAAATCTGTTCAAACAGCTGTTGATGCAGGAGCTACAATAATCAATATTCCAGATACTGTTGGATATAGTTATCCAAGTGAATATGGTGTCATTTTTAAATCTCTTATTACAAATGTTAAATCAGAAAAAGAAATTATTTATAGTGCACATTGTCATGATGATTTGGGTATGGCAGTAGCAAATAGCTTAGCTGCAATTGAAAATGGCGCGAAACGCATTGAAGGTACTGTAAATGGTATTGGTGAACGTGCAGGTAATACTGCATTAGAAGAAATTGCATTAGCACTATACGTTCGCAAAGATCATTATGGTATTGAAACAAAATTAAAATTAGAGCAAACTAAATTGACTTCAGATTTAATTTCTAGATATGCAGGCATTCGAGTTCCAAGAAATAAAGCAATTGTTGGTCAAAATGCTTTCAGTCATGAATCAGGTATTCATCAAGATGGTGTTCTTAAAAATCCTGAAACGTACGAAATCATGACGCCTCAACTTGTTGGAATAAGCAAAAACGAATTACCTTTAGGCAAACTTTCTGGTAAACATGCTTTTGCTGAAAAACTTAAAACGTTAGGTTATGACATTGAACCTAAACAACAAATCGAGTTATTCAAACAATTTAAAGCAGTAGCAGATAAGAAAAAATCAGTATCTGACCGAGATATTCATGCGATTATTCAAGGTTCTGAACATGAACAAAATGCAATTTATCAAGTAGAAACTTTGCAATTACAATATGTTTCAAATGGTCTACAAAGCGCTGTTGTTGTCATTAAAGATAAAAAAGGTCATATTTATCAAGATTCAAGCATTGGTACAGGATCAATTGTTGCAATTTACAATGCTGTTGATCGTATTTTTAAAAAGGATAGTGAACTCATCGATTATAGAATTGATTCAGTTACTGAAGGTACAGATGCACAAGCTGAGGTTCATGTTGAGCTTGTTATTGAAAATCAACATGTTAATGGTATAGGTATCGATCATGATATACTTCAAGCTTCTTGTAAAGCATATGTAGAAGCTCATGCTAAATATATTGCCCAAGATTTAGAGAAAGTAGGTAATAAATAATGACATATAAAATTGTTGCTTTACCCGGAGATGGCATCGGACCTGAAATTTTAAATGGAAGTTTAGAGTTATTAGAAATAATAAGTAAGAAATACAATTTCACCTATAATTTAAAAAGTTATGATTTTGGAGGAGCCGCCATTGATACACATGGCACTCCCCTTCCTAATGAAACACTCTCTGCCTGTCAAGAAGCAGATGCGATTTTATTAGGAGCAGTTGGAGGACCAAAATGGACAGATCCTAATAATCGTCCAGAACAAGGATTATTAGCGTTACGTAAAAAGTTAGGCTTATTTGCTAATATTCGTCCTACTAAAGTGACTGAAGGTACCAGTCAATTTTCACCTTTAAAAGAAGAGCGTGTTAAACATACAGACTTAGTTATAGTTCGTGAATTAACGAGTGGCATTTATTTTGGTGAACCTAGACATATGAATCATTCTGAAGCATTAGATTCTCTCACTTATACTAAAGCTGAAATAGAACGTATTGCTAAAGTTGCATTTGAATTAGCACGTACTCGTAGTAAAAAAGTAACTTCTGTAGATAAAGAGAATGTCCTTGCTTCAAGTAAACTTTGGAGAAAAACTGTTACTGAAGTAAGCAAGTCTTATCCGGACATCGAATTAAATCATTTACTCGTTGATGCGTGTAGTATGCATTTAATTACTCATCCTTCACAATTCGACGTCATTGTTACTGAAAATCTCTTTGGTGATATTTTAAGTGATGAAGCTTCAGTAATACCTGGTTCACTCGGTTTATCACCTTCGGCAAGTTTTAGTGAACACGGTACTAGACTTTATGAACCTATTCATGGTTCAGCGCCTGACATTGCTCATCAAAATCTTGCTAATCCATTTGGAATGGTATTGTCACTAGCAATGTGTTTAAGAGAAAGTTTAAATCAAAGTGTCGCAGCAGAAGAATTAGAACATGCTGTATATCATTTAATTAAAATTGGTAAAACAACAAAAGATCTTGGAGGACACTATAAAACTTCAGACATCTTTGAGTTACTAAAAAAAAGTTATCAATAAAGGGAGGTACATAAATAATGGCTCAAACATTATTTGATAAAGTTTGGAATAAACATGTCTTAACTGGTAAAGAAGGCGAACCTCAACTCTTATACATAGATTTGCATCTTATACATGAAGTGACCTCTCCTCAAGCTTTTGAAGGATTAAGACTTCAAAAAAGACAACTTAGACGTCCAGATTTAACCTTTGCAACTCTTGATCATAATGTTCCTACAATCGATATATTTAATATTAGAGATGAAATTGCTAATAAACAGATTACGACTTTACAGAAAAACGCCAAAGATTTTGGTGTACATATTTTTGATATGGGTTCAGATGAGCAAGGTATCGTTCATATGGTAGGTCCTGAAACTGGATTAACACAACCAGGTAAGACAATCGTATGTGGTGATTCACATACAGCAACTCACGGGGCATTTGGTGCTATTGCTTTTGGCATTGGAACAAGTGAAGTAGAACATGTTTTTGCAACTCAAACATTATGGCAAACAAAACCTAAAAATCTTAAAATTGAAGTTTCAGGTAAATTACAACCAGGTGTGTATGCTAAAGATATTATTTTACATTTAATCAATCAACATGGTGTAGATTTCGGAACAGGCTATGCACTTGAGTTTACTGGAGAAACCATTCAATCACTATCCATGGAGGGTCGAATGACAATTTGTAACATGGCAATTGAAGGTGGAGCTAAATACGGTATTATTCAACCGGATGAAACTACATTTGAATACATCAAAGGTCGACCATATGCACAGAACTTTAATCAATCTATTGGAGAATGGCAGAAACTATATTCAGATGAAGATGCTCATTTTGACAAAGTGATTACACTTGATGTAACCAATTTAGAACCTCAAGTGACATGGGGCACAAATCCAGAGATGGGTGTGAATTTTAGTTCTCCATTCCCAGAAATTCAAAATATTAATGATGAACGTGCATACAACTATATGGGACTAAAACCTGGTCAAAAAGCAGAAGATATCGATTTAGGTTATGTCTTTTTAGGTTCATGTACTAATGCTCGCCTATCAGATTTGATAGAAGCAAGCCATATCGTAAAAGGAAAAAAAGTACATCCTAAAATTACTGCTATTGTTGTTCCTGGCTCACGTACAGTAAAAAAAGAAGCAGAATCTCTAGGGTTAGACAAAGTATTTAAAGAAGCAGGCTTTGAATGGAGAGAACCTGGATGTTCCATGTGCTTAGGAATGAATCCTGACCAAGTACCAGAAGGTGTCCATTGTGCCTCAACAAGTAATCGAAATTTTGAGGGTCGACAAGGTAAAGGTGCACGTACACATCTTGTTTCTCCGGCTATGGCTGCAGCCGCAGCAATAAATGGTAAATTCGTTGACGTAAGAAAGGTGGTTGTATAAGTAATGGATATTCAACCTATCACCCAATACACAGGTAAAGTAGTCCCTTTGTTTAACGACAATATTGATACAGATCAAATTATTCCAAAAGTTCATCTTAAACGAATTACTAAAACTGGTTTTGGACCCTTTGCTTTTGATGAATGGCGTTATTTACCTGATGGATCAGATAATCCGGATTTTAATCTAAACAAACCAAAATATAAAGGTGCTTCAATTCTTATTACTGGAGACAACTTTGGTTGTGGTTCAAGTCGTGAACATGCTGCTTGGGCTTTAAAAGATTTTGGCTTTAATATTATTATTGCTGGTGGTTTTAGCGATATCTTCTATATGAATTGTACAAAAAATGGAATGTTACCTATTGTTTTAAATGAACAATCTAGAAAATATCTAGCCGATCAAAATAATATAACGGTTGATTTACCAAATCAAACTGTGTCAGCAAATCATCAATCTTTCCACTTTGATATAGATGAAACTTGGAAAGATAAACTTATAAATGGATTAGATGATATTGCTATTACATTAAAATATGAAGAATTAATAGAGAAATATGAGAAAACAATGTAAGGATGATAACAAATGGTTTTAAAGACAACGGTAACAGCTACTGATGTAGACGAAGCTTATTTACGTATAAAAGATGTTGTGAAAGAAACACCATTACAATATGATCATTATCTTTCACAAAAATATAATTGTAATGTTTATTTAAAAAGAGAAGACTTGCAATGGGTACGCTCATTTAAATTGCGTGGTGCTTATAACGCTATTTCAGTATTAGACACACAAGCTAAATCAAAAGGTATTACTTGCGCAAGTGCTGGTAATCATGCCCAAGGAGTAGCTTATACTGCTAAAGCATTAAATTTAAAAGCTGTTATCTTTATGCCAGTGACAACTCCTCTTCAAAAAGTAAATCAAGTTAAATTCTTCGGTGCAGAAAATGTAGAAATCGTTCTAACTGGCGATACATTTGATGATTGTTTAAAAGAAGCTTTAGTTTATACAGATGAGCATCATATGACATTTATTGATCCATTCAACAATGTTTATACTATCGCTGGTCAAGGGACATTAGCAAAAGAAATTTTATTAGAAGCAAAAAAAGAAAAGATTCAATTTGATTATCTCTTTGCAGCTATTGGAGGCGGAGGTCTAATATCCGGTGTAAGTACATATATGCATGAACATAGTCCACATACAAAAATCATTGGCGTCGAACCTGCCGGAGCAAGTAGTATGTATGAATCAGTAGTAGTTCAAAATAAAGTTGTAACTTTAGAACATATAGATAAATTTGTTGATGGCGCTTCAGTAGCACGTGTTGGTGATATTACCTTTAATATTGTCAAACAATACGTCAACGACTACTTACAAATTGATGAAGGCGCAGTATGTTCTACAATTTTAGATATGTACTCTAAACAAGCAATAGTAGCAGAACCAGCAGGTGCATTAAGTGTATCAGCTCTTGAATTTTATAAAGACAATATTATAGGAAAAACTGTAGTATGCGTAGTCAGTGGTGGAAATAATGATATTAATCGTATGAAAGAAATTGAAGAACGTTCACTTTTATATGAAGAAATGAAACATTATTTCATTTTAAATTTCCCTCAACGTCCAGGAGCTTTAAAAGAATTTGTTAATGATGTTTTAGGTCCTCAAGATGATATTACTAAATTTGAATATCTAAAAAAAGCTTCTCAAAATACGGGTACTGTTATTATTGGCATTCAGTTAAATAATCATCAAGATTTAGAACAATTAAAACATAATGTCGATGAATTTGATCCATCAAATATTTATATTAATGAAAATAAAATGTTGTATTCATTATTAATTTGAAATAATATTAAAAACTTCTTCAGTATATTATTGAAGAAGTTTTATCATTTTTTAGTTTAATACATTTACTCCTCAATTCATTAGTTTCAAAAGATTTATCTAAATTTCGACATAAAAAAAGAGACCTCAC
>NZ_KV792022.1:0-58838 GCF_001808085.1 Staphylococcus sp. HMSC14C01 | reverse complement strand
ATCTAGATACTTTATGTCCCGGACTCTTTTTATTAATACATAGTAAAAGTTAAAATAATATATATTACAAAAATAATAATAGATATAATATTTAAAATTGAAACACCTTTATAATCGTTTTTAAGTGCTTTAAAAGCTGTAACTTCTACATTTCCTACAAGAAGAAGCAATACAACAAATACCCACCAATTTTCACTAGGAAATTGGATCGTAATGATAGCTACTACAAATAATAATAATATTCCCATAATAATACGTAAAATATGTACGAACATTGATTTCATTTTAAAAATACTGATATAACTCACAATAAGATACAATATGGGTAATAAAATTAAGTATATTTTCACTTGATGACATCCTTTCTATTACGACTAATATCATAGCATTCATGAACTTTAATGCCTAGATATATTGAAAAATTATTTCTGACGTAATTTTGAACGTATATCTGAAATTTCTTTTTCAATTTCTTCTAATTGTTTTACTAAAGGATCAATCTGTTGATTTAGTGATTCTTTTTTCTCTAAATCATTTTGTAAACGAATATAATCGTATTTAAGCTCAGCTAATTGTGATTCTAAGTCCATGTCTAGTCGAACTCCTTATTTATTAATATGATTAGTAATGATTATAGCATGAAACAAGTAACTTCTAAAAATACTGTTAATTGTGTTAGAGTAATTAGTTGTAATGGAATATTAGGGAAGAAGGGATGAATTGTGACTGAGCAATTTATAATAATTATTTTGTTAATTGCATTAGGTTACTTACTTAAACGTATTAATTTTATTAAATCTGCAGATAGTCAAGTATTGTCTACGCTTGTATTGAATGTCACATTACCTTCTTTAGTTATTGTCAATTTAAATAGTGCGAATCTTGATTTATCATTTTCTATTTTACCAATTATGATGCTCATCTATGGCATATTAGCCAAAGTAATTATGGTTGCATTATTTAGAAAATATGATAATCATGTCAAGGGTTCAGTAGGTATGATGGCAGCGTCATTAAACATTGGTTTATTTGCTTATCCACTTGTAGAAACAATTTGGCCTAAAAATGGTATGATTTATTTTGGTATGGCCGATATCGGTGGGGCAATTATTATGTTTGGAGTCACTTACTTTGTAGGTAGTTATTACAGTGAAGGAAGCGATCAATTTAATTTCAAATTTTTAGGGAAAAAGTTAATTTCTTCAGTACCACTCGTTACTTATATTGTAATGTTTATACTTAATATGGCTAATATTCATTTACCAAAAGCTTCAATTGACTTTTTTACCATTATTTCTAAAGCAAACATGCCACTATCAATGATTTTACTTGGAATTATGTTGAGCTTCAGAATTGAAAAACAATTTTTACCAATTGCAGTGAAATATTTAATTGTCCATTACGGACTTGGATGTATTGCTGGTTTATTAGTCCACTTTTTCTTACCAACATCGGATGATATGATTAAAACAACGTTATTAATTACATGGTTACTTCCTGTGGGTGTGGCAATTATTCCATATTCAATTCAGTTTAAATATAAAACATTGCCATTAGTTGGAATGGTTACTAATATTTCTATTGTGATAAGTATTATTATTATATATATTTATCAAGCTATCTTTGTATAAAAACTATATATATGAAAAAAGCAAGCGATTTTTAATCATCGCTTGCTTTTTTACTTTATAGTATGATCACCCTTTTCCACCCATAAATGCAGGATAGTTCATCATACCACCATCAACATATAATGTTGTTCCATGAACATAACTAGCTAAATTAGAAGCTAAGAACAATGCACCGTTTGCTACATCTTTTGCATCACCGATTTCTCTAGCTGGAATCATTTCTAATGTTTCGGCACGTGTTTTTGGATCAGAGAATTTTTCTTTTGTATGCTCAGTCACAACGGCACCTGGAGAGATATTATTAATACGAATGCCATGTTGGGCATATTCCATTGACATTGTTTCCATCATTAACTTAAGACCGCCTTTACTTGCAGCATAGTTAACGTAATTTGGCCAAGGAATGGTATCATGCACGCTTGAAGTATTAATAATAATACCTTTCTTATCTTCTTTTAAAAATTGTTTTACCGCTTCACGTGAACCAATAAATGCACCAGTTAAGTTAATATCAAGAACTTTTTGCCATTCAGCCATAGACATTTCATGACTTGGAGTGGCTTTTTCAAAACCAGCATTATTAATCATGATATCAATTGTTCCAAATTCTTTAACAGCCGTTTCTACTAATCGTTTCACATCTTCTTCGACTGAAACATCGGCTTGCACCGTAATTGAGTCACCGCCAGATTTTTTGATTGTTTCTTGAAGGGCATCAAGTTCTTTCATATGACTTTCTGATCTATAATTTAAGACTACTTTCGCTTTTTCTTTACCAAAAACTTCCGCCATTGCTTTTCCTATGCCACTGCCAGAGCCAGTAATAACAACAACTTTATTTTCTAATTCAGAAAACATTGTATGACCTCCTCAATATACTTATTTTAAGTTTCCTAATATAATTGCTGCGATGATAATCAACGCAATACCTGACCAAATCCCAATCATTTGGCGTCGATCTTTTTTCTCACCTAATAAGAATATACCACCAAGAGTAGAAACTATAACTAATAATTGTGATAATGAGAAACTTGTTGCTACACCAACTTTAGGTTGAGAATAGAACATAAATAAGTTACCTATTCCCCAAACAATCCCTGGAATAATATTAAGTGTGGTAGATTTAATATTTGTTTCATGTCTCATTGAAAGTAAAAATCCACCAATAGCCATACCAACTGATTGGAAGAATAAGGCATCAGTACCATTTACGCCAAATATATTCCCGATTACTACATAACCTACATAACCTAATGTACCTACAACTAGAATCACCATTGCTTTACTAAAATTAGGATCTTTTGTAGAACGCTCATTTTTTCCTTTTAGTGATGTAAGGGCAATCCCTGTTACTAATAAAACCATTGCAATAAGTCCTAAAGTAACTTGTAATCCAGTACTCCATTCACCTAAAAAGATAGCACTAAATAAAGTTGTACCTACTAATTGTAAACCAGTAGAAATAGGCATTGTTTTAGATACGCCGACAAGGTTAACAGATTGTAATTGAGTTCCTTGACCGAATGCCCACATTGCACCAGAAATTAACCCTACAATGATGACAGTAGGGTTATCAAATTGTGCATGACCTGTAAGAAGTAAGATTAAACCAATAACCAATGTACCTAACGTTGTACCTCTAATTTGATTGTATGGACCTCCTCCTACAAATACATTGATTAATACGAGACTTCCCCAAAATAATGCAGGTAATAAGGCGATTAATATGTTAATAATCTGCATTTATTACTCACTCTCCTTTTCAAAAATAAGTGCTTTCCTTTCCATAACACTTGGTGAATATTTTATATTATTTGTGATTGATATAAAACGCAATTGCTCATTTTTTTATAAAATATAAAAGACTAATATTATAAAAATGTATAGCCTAAGTATTTTAGTAAGCTGAATTTAATATAGGGGTTTTACTTTAAATTAATAAGTTGAGATGGAAAGTAACACTATTGCTATACATGTTACAATATTAAACGTATGAAAATAAAAAGTAAGAATGCGAAAGGAAATTTGAATGAAATCATTAATTCTAGCGGAAAAACCCTCAGTAGCGAGAGATATTGCAGAAGCACTAAATATTAAAGAAAAACATAATGGATATATTGCAAATCAGCGCTATATAGTGACATGGGCTTTAGGTCATTTAGTAACAAATGCTCAACCAGAACATTATGACAAAACATATAAAGAATGGAAATTAGAAGATTTACCTATATTACCTAAGCAAATGCATACTGTGGTCATAGGGAAGACAAGTAAACAGTTTAAAATTGTAAAATCTTTAATATTAAATAAAGATGTGAAGGACATTATTATTGCTACAGATGCTGGGCGTGAAGGAGAGCTAGTAGCACGTCTCATCTTAGATAAAGTGAAAAATAAAAAGCCAATTAAACGTTTATGGATTAGTTCGGTGACTAAAAAAGCAATACAACAAGGCTTTAAACATTTAAAAGATGGACGTGAATATAATCACTTGTATCAAGCAGCTCTTGCACGAAGTGAAGCGGACTGGATAGTGGGTATTAATGCTACTAGAGCACTGACAACTAAATATGATGCTCAACTTTCATTAGGAAGAGTACAAACACCAACGATTCAACTGGTTTATCATCGACAACAAGAAATTAATCATTTTAAACCTCAAAAGTATTACACACTTTCTTTAAATGTAAATGACGCTATATTTGATATTCAAACGAATCAAAGATTTACTAATAAAGAAGAAATACAAAAATTATCTAAAAAAATAGAAGGACAATCAGGTCAGATTGAAGATGTTTCAATTAAGCAAAAAAAATCTTACGCAAAACCTTTATATAATTTAACTGATTTACAACAAGCATCATACCAGCGATTTAAAATGGGACCCAAAGAAACTTTAAATACCTTACAGAGTCTTTATGAACGTCATAAACTATTAACATATCCAAGAACAGATTCTAACTACTTGTCTAACGATATGACAGATACCATACAAGAACGTCTCCAAGCCTTATTAGCGACTGATTATAAATCACATGCTCGTCAGTTATTGACTAAGTCATTTACAACTAAGATGCATATTTTTAATAATCAAAAAGTGTCAGACCATCATGCGATTATCCCAACTGAAATTAGACCCAACTTTGATACATTAACTAACAGAGAAACAAAACTATATTTAATGGTTGCACAACGATTTTTAGAAACATTAATGGATCCTTATCAGTATGAAGCGACACAGGTTATTTTAAAAGTAGGAGAATATCAATTTAAACATGCCAAAAACGTCACACGTAAATTAGGATTTAAAGCACTTAGTAACAATGATTCAACTGCTAATAAGACTATCACTTTTAGCAAGGATGAGACCTATCATGTACAACAAGTCAAAGTAAGCGAACATGAAACAACACCTCCTGAATATTTCAATGAAGGTAGCTTACTTAAGGCGATGGAAAACCCACAAAATTATATTCAATTGAATGACAAAAAGTACGCTAATACCCTTCATAAGACGGGAGGAATTGGAACAGTAGCGACGCGTGCAGATATTATTGAAAAACTATTCAATATTAATGCAATAGAATCAAAAGATGGAAAATTAAAAGTGACATCTAAAGGAAAACAAATATTAGAGCTTTCTCCTAAAGCGCTGACTTCTCCTTTAATGACTGCAGAATGGGAAGAAAAATTACTTTCTATTGAGAAAGGTAAATATAACGCTAAACAATTTATTAATGAGATGAAAGATTTTACTAAAGAAATTGTTGGGCAAATCAAACATAGTGATCAAAAATATAAACATGATAATTTAACTTCTACTGAATGTCCCAATTGCGGTAAATTTATGATAAAAGTAAAAACTAAAAACGGTCAAATGCTAGTGTGTCAAGACCCTAGCTGTCACACTAAAAAGAATATTCAACGTAAAACGAATGCACGTTGTCCTAACTGTAAAAAGAAAATGACATTGTTTGGAAGAGGAAAAGAAGCGGTCTACCGATGTGTATGCGGTCATACTGAAACCCAAGCACAAATGGATCAACGATTGAAAAATAAAAATAATGGTAAAGTTTCTAAAAAAGATATGAAAAAATATATGAATAATCATGATGAATTGGATAATAATCCTTTTAAAGATGCATTAAAGAACTTAAAATTTTAACTAAAATCGAACTTATAATGAAATAAGTCGATAAAAGTTCGTTTTTAGTATTGTTTTTTTAAGTAAGTAATATTAAACTATTAAAGTATTTCAAAAAAAGGAGTTTAAAGCTGTGAAAAAATACTTCCAATTCGACGAGTATGGTACTAACTACAAAAGAGAAATCATCGGTGGTATCACAACTTTCTTATCAATGGCTTATATATTAGCCGTGAATCCTCAAGTCTTAAGTTTAGCAGGTGTTAAAGGTATATCTGGTGATATGAAAATGGATCAAGGTGCCATTTTTGTAGCGACAGCATTAGCAGCCTTTGTAGGATCTTTATTCATGGGACTGATTGCAAGATATCCGATTGCGCTTGCCCCAGGGATGGGGTTAAATGCGTTCTTTGCATTTACAGTTGTTTTAACAATGGGAATTCCTTGGCAAATCGGTTTAACAGGTGTGCTGTTTTCAGGTATATTCTTTGCGATATTAACAGCAACTGGATTGAGGGAAATAATTATTAATGCAATACCCTATGAAATGAAAATGGCGGTTTCGGCAGGTATAGGGCTATTTATTACTTTTGTAGGTTTACAAAGTGCAGGTATTATTGTAAAAAATGATTCAACGCTTGTAACATTAGGTCATTTAACTAAACCATCAGTACTTTTAGCTATATTTGGGATTGCTATAACAATCATTTTATATGCTAGAAAGGTTCCAGGTTCAATCTTTATTGGTATGATTATAACTGCAATTGTAGGGATGATTACGGGTCAAATTCATACACCATCAGGTATTGTAGGTAAAATTCCAAGTATTACACCTACATTTGGAGCAGCTTTTGAAGCATTTAAAGATCCAGGCCAATTATTTACAATCCAATTTCTTATTGTTATTTTAACGTTCTTCTTTATTGATTTCTTTGATACTGCAGGTACTTTAGTAGCAGTAGCAACCCAAGCAGGTATAATGAAAGACAATAAATTACCAAGGGCTGGAAGAGCATTATTTGCAGACTCGCTTGCTACAATTGTTGGAGCTATTTTTGGTACAACAACAACAACCTCTTATATTGAATCTACTTCTGGTGTTGCAGTAGGAGCACGTACAGGTTTTGCAAGTATCATAACTGGTTTTTGTTTCTTATTAGCATTATTCTTTAGTCCGCTAATCGAAGTCGTTACAAGTGCAGTAACAACACCAGCGTTAGTTGTAGTTGGTATTTTAATGGCGGCAAACTTTGCTGAAATTAATTGGAAAAAATTTGAAGTAGCAGTACCAGCATTCATTACAATCATTATGATGCCTTTATCATATTCAATTGCTACAGGTATTGCATGTGGGTTTATCTTCTATCCAATAACAATGTTAATTACTAAAAAACATAAAGAAGTTCATCCTATCATGTATGTATTAATGGTATTATTTATTTTATACTTCGTGTTTGTACACGGTTAGACATAAAAAGACACATTTAATTTTTGAATTAAATGTGTCTTTTTAATATTGAAATTATTAATTATTTTTATCATCTTTTTTGTATTGTGTATAAATAACTTTAGAATCTTTATTAGGAATGTAAGTTGGGGCGTTGAGTACAACAAATATAAAGAATACCATTAAGAAAAATAGTATCCAATGCGTAAACATACCAATAATAGGTAGAAAAGCAACAAATGATCCAATTAATCCAATAAATGGAATCATTGCCATTGGCTTAATTGTGTTTTGAGAATCTACTAATAGAATGATTCCTAAAATAAGATAAAGTAAAGCATTTAATAATAAAGGTTGCCAACCAAAGCCAAGAATAACTGAGCCTCCTAAAAAAGGAATACCATAGAAAAATTCACTAGCTATTAAGAAGATACTAATAATTGCTAAAGTAAGTTTCACATTTCTTTTCATTTATATTATATTCACCTCCGATAAAGTTCATGAATTTTAAAATAAATTAGCATTAAAAATGTATAGCTATAATTTCAAAATTCATTACTCTCTATATCTATTATAAAGGTTTATAGAAAAAAGGGAAAAAATTTACTCAAAATGGTTGAACTACATAAAAATTTCCAGTACAATACTTAAGTATGTGTTAGACGTAAATAAAAAAAGTTAAAGAAAAACCTTGATTTATCAGTGTTTTTCTTGTAACATATTTAATGTTGGACTTGAAGAAAGCGATGAAGCGAAAGGTTACTGACACACCCGGCCGCTTTGCCATGGCGTTGTGTGAGATAGTTTTCGTGGAGAAGTCTATCACTTCAATGTAGACGAACAAGGAGGGAAAATTATGGCAAAACAAAAAATCAGAATCAGATTAAAAGCTTATGATCACCGTGTAATTGATCAATCAGCAGAAAAGATTGTTGAAACTGCTAAACGTTCTGGTGCAGATGTATCTGGACCAATTCCGTTACCAACAGAAAAATCTGTTTATACAATTATTCGTGCGGTGCACAAGTATAAAGATTCTCGTGAACAATTCGAACAACGTACACACAAACGTTTAATCGACATTGTTAACCCAACACCAAAAACAGTTGATGCTTTAATGGGCTTAAACTTACCATCTGGTGTAGACATCGAAATTAAATTATAATAGATCAATTTAGGAGGTGGACTTTCGATGACCAAAGGAATCTTAGGAAGAAAAATTGGGATGACACAAGTATTCGGAGAAAACGGTGAATTAATCCCTGTTACAGTAGTAGAAGCAAATCAAAACGTAGTATTACAAAAGAAAACTGAAGAAGTTGATGGCTACAATGCTATCCAAGTAGGTTTTGCAGACAAACAAGCATATAAAAAAGATGCTAAATCAAATAAATATGCAAATAAACCAGCTGAAGGTCACGCTAAAAAAGCTGGCGCAGCACCTAAGCGCTTCATTCGTGAATTCAGAAACGTTAATGTTGATGAATACGAAGTAGGTCAAGAAGTCACAGTAGATACTTTTGAAGCTGGAGACATTATTGATGTTACAGGAACTTCAAAAGGTAAAGGTTTCCAAGGTGCAATTAAACGTCATGGTCAAGGTCGTGGACCAATGGCTCACGGTTCTCATTTCCACAGAGCACCAGGTTCAGTAGGTATGGCTTCAGATGCTTCAAGAGTATTTAAAGGTCAAAAAATGCCTGGACGTATGGGCGGTAACACAGTTACAGTTCAAAACTTAGAAGTTGTTCAAGTTGATACTGATAACAATGTTATTTTAGTAAAAGGTAATGTACCTGGACCTAAAAAAGGTTTTGTAGAAATTAAATCTTCAATTAAAAAAGGTAATAAATAATAAGTAGCGAAAGGAGGAAAAAGCATAATGGCTAATTATGATGTATTAAAAGTAGACGGATCAAAATCTGGTTCAGTTGAATTAAGCGATTCAGTTTTCGCAATCGAACCAAACAACAGTGTTCTTTTCGAAGCAATCAATTTACAACGTGCTTCTTTACGTCAAGGTACACACGCAGTGAAAAATCGTTCAGCTGTTCGTGGTGGTGGACGTAAACCATGGAGACAAAAAGGTACAGGACGTGCACGTCAAGGTACAATCCGTGCTCCACAATGGCGTGGTGGTGGTATCGTTTTCGGACCAACTCCAAGAAGCTATTCATACAAAATGCCTAAGAAAATGCGTCGTTTAGCATTACGTTCTGCATTATCTTTCAAAGTTCAAGAAAACAACTTTACAATCGTTGATACTTTTGGTTTTGATGCACCAAAAACAAAAGAATTTAAAAATGTTTTAACTACACTTGAACAACCTAAAAAAGTGTTAGTAGTAACAGAAAACGAAGATGTAAATGTTGAATTATCTGCACGTAATATTCCCGGCGTACAAGTAAGTACTGCTCAAGGATTAAACGTATTAGATATCACTAGCGCTGACAGTGTAATCATTACTGAATCAGCTGCGAAAAAAGTTGAGGAGGTGCTCGGATAATGGAAGCTAGAGATGTTCTTAAGCGCCCCGTAATCACTGAAAAATCTTCTGAAGCAATGGCTGAAGATAAATATACTTTTGACGTAGATACTCGTGCTAACAAAACTCAAGTTAAAATTGCAGTTGAAGAAATTTTCGACGTTAAAGTTGAAAGTGTAAATATCATCAACTACAAACCAAAGAAAAAACGTATGGGCCGTTATCAAGGCTATACAAATAAAAGAAGAAAAGCGATTGTAAAACTTAAAGAAGGTTCAATCGACTTATTCAACTAAAATAAAATAATATTACCATTAAGGAGGTAAGCGACAATGGCTCTTAAAAAGTATAAGCCAATTACAAATGGTCGTCGTAATATGACTACGTTAGACTTCGCTGAAATCACGAAGACTACACCTGAAAAGTCATTATTACAACCGCTACCGAAAAAAGCGGGTCGTAACAATCAAGGTAAATTAACAGTTCGTCACCATGGTGGAGGACATAAACGTCAATATCGTGTAATTGACTTCAAACGTAATAAAGACGGAATCACTGCTAAAGTTGATTCAATTCAATATGATCCAAACCGTTCAGCTAACATTGCTTTATTAGTATATGCTGATGGTGAAAAACGTTACATTATCGCACCAAAAGGATTACAAGTAGGCCAAACAGTTGAAAGTGGTGCTGAAGCAGATATCAAAGTTGGTAATGCTTTACCATTACAAAATATTCCAGTTGGTACTGTAATTCATAATATCGAATTAAAACCTGGTAAAGGTGGACAAATTGCTCGTTCAGCAGGTGCAAGTTCACAAGTACTTGGTAAAGAAGGTAAATATGTATTAATCAGATTACGTTCTGGTGAGGTACGTATGATTTTATCTACTTGCCGTGCTACAATCGGTCAAGTTGGTAACTTACAACATGAACTTGTTAACGCTGGTAAAGCTGGTCGTTCAAGATGGAAAGGTATCCGTCCAACAGTTCGTGGTTCTGTAATGAACCCTAACGATCACCCACACGGTGGTGGTGAAGGTCGTGCTCCTATCGGTAGACCATCTCCAATGTCACCATGGGGTAAACCAACGCTTGGTAAGAAAACACGTCGCGGTAAAAAATCATCTGATAAACTTATCGTTCGTGGACGTAAGAGAAAATAATAACAACTTATTTGAGTGTGCGGCTTAACAGCTGCACGCACACAATAAGAAGGGAGGCGCCCAAATGGCTCGTAGTATTAAAAAAGGACCTTTCGTTGATGATCATTTAATGAAAAAAGTAGAAGCTCAAGACGGAAGTGAAAAGAAACAAGTAATCAAAACATGGTCACGTCGTTCTACAATTTTCCCAAATTTCATCGGTCAGACTTTTGCAGTATATGATGGTCGTAAACATGTACCTGTTTATGTAACTGAAGATATGGTTGGTCACAAATTAGGTGAATTTGCTCCAACTCGTACATTTAAAGGACATGCAGCTGACGATAAAAAAACTAGTAGATAATAATATATATAAGTAGAGGAGGATATCCTAATGGAAGCAAAAGCGGTTGCTAGAACAATCAGAATCGCACCTCGTAAAGTAAGATTAGTTCTTGACTTAATTAGAGGTAAAAATGCTGGAGAAGCTATTGCTATTTTAAAATTAACAAATAAAGCTTCATCACCAGTAATTGAAAAAGTATTAATGTCCGCTTTAGCAAATGCTGAACATAACTATGACATGAATACAGATGAATTAGTTGTTAAAGAAGCATATGCAAATGAAGGACCAACTTTAAAACGTTTCCGTCCACGTGCACAAGGTCGTGCAAGTGCAATCAACAAACGTACAAGCCACATTACAATCGTCGTAAGTGACGGTAAAGAAGAAGCTAAAGAAGCTTAATAACTATTTAAGGAGGGAATACTGTGGGTCAAAAAATTAATCCTATCGGACTTCGTGTTGGAGTTATCCGTGATTGGGAAGCTAAATGGTACGCTGAAAAAGATTTCGCTTCTTTATTACACGAAGATTTAAGAATCCGTAAATTCATTGATAACGAATTAAAAGAAGCGTCAGTTTCTCACGTTGACATTGAACGTGCTGCTAACCGTATTAACATCGCAATCCACACTGGTAAACCTGGTATGGTAATTGGTAAAGGCGGTTCAGAAATTGAAAAACTTCGTAATAAATTAAATAACTTAACTGATAAAAAAGTACACATCAACGTTGTGGAAATTAAAAAAGTTGATATGGATGCTCGTTTAGTAGCAGAAAATATCGCACGTCAATTAGAAAATCGTGCTTCATTCCGTCGTGTACAAAAACAAGCTATTACAAGAGCTATGAAACTTGGTGCAAAAGGTATCAAAACTCAAGTATCAGGTCGTTTAGGCGGAGCTGACATCGCTCGTGCTGAACAATATTCAGAAGGAACTGTTCCACTTCATACTTTACGTGCTGACATTGATTATGCACATGCTGAAGCAGACACTACTTATGGTAAATTAGGTGTTAAAGTATGGATTTATCGTGGTGAAGTCCTTCCTACTAAGAATACTAGTGAAGGAGGAAAATAATAATGTTACTACCAAAACGTGTTAAATATCGTCGTCAACATCGTCCAAAAACAACTGGTCGTTCTAAAGGCGGTAACTTTGTAACATTTGGTGAGTATGGTTTACAAGCTACAACAACTTCTTGGATCACATCTCGTCAAATCGAATCTGCTCGTATCGCTATGACACGTTACATGAAACGTGGCGGGAAAGTTTGGATTAAAATCTTCCCACATACGCCTTACACTAAAAAACCTTTAGAAGTACGTATGGGTGCTGGTAAAGGTGCTGTTGAAGGCTGGATCGCAGTTGTAAAACCAGGTCGTATTTTATTTGAAATCGCTGGTGTATCTGAAGATGTAGCTCGTGAAGCATTACGTTTAGCAAGTCACAAACTTCCAGTAAAAACTAAGTTTGTAAAACGTGAAGAATTGGGTGGTGAAACAAATGAAAGCTAAGGAAATTAGAGACTTAACCACTTCAGAAATCGAAGAACAAATCAAATCTTCAAAAGAAGAGCTTTTTAACCTACGCTTTCAGTTAGCTACAGGTCAATTAGAAGAAACTGCACGTATTCGTACAGTTAGAAAAACAATTGCACGTCTAAAAACTGTTGCTCGTGAAAGAGAAATTGAACAAAGTAAAGCTAATCAATAAAGTATAAGAAAGAGGAGGTTACAAAAGTGAGTGAAAGAAACGATCGTAAAGTTTATGTAGGTAAAGTTGTTTCTGATAAAATGGACAAAACAATTACTGTACTTGTTGAAACTTACAAAACACACAAATTATACGGTAAACGAGTAAAATACTCTAAAAAATATAAAACTCATGATGAAAACAATTCAGCTAAATTAGGAGATATTGTTAGAATTCAAGAAACTCGTCCTTTATCAGCATCAAAACGTTTCCGTTTAGTAGAAATTGTTGAAGAATCAGTAATTATTTAATACAAGATTAGAGATAAGGGAGGTTTAACTAATGATCCAACAAGAAACGCGTTTAAAAGTAGCAGACAACTCTGGTGCTCGTGAAGTACTTACAATCAAAGTATTAGGTGGATCTGGTCGCAAAACAGCGAACATTGGCGATATCATCGTATGTACTGTTAAAAATGCAACACCAGGTGGCGTTGTTAAAAAAGGCGACGTTGTGAAAGCTGTTGTTGTTAGAACTAAATCAGGCGTACGTCGTAACGATGGTTCTTATATCAAATTTGATGAAAATGCATGTGTCATTATTCGTGATGACAAAGGCCCACGTGGTACTCGTATCTTTGGTCCTGTTGCTCGTGAATTACGTGAAGGTAACTTCATGAAAATCGTATCATTAGCACCAGAAGTACTATAATTTATTAAAACCATAATATTTAAGGAGGTGCCCACATGCATATCAAAAAAGGTGACAACGTTAAAGTTATCGCAGGTAAAGATAAAGGTAAAGAAGGTAAAGTAATCGCTACTGAACCTAAAAAAGACCGCGTCGTTGTGGAAGGTGTTAACGTTATTAAAAAACACCAAAAACCAACTCAATTAAATCCTGAAGGTGGAATCTTAGAAACAGAGGCAGCAATCCATGTTTCTAACGTACAATTATTAGATCCTAAAACAAATGAACCTACTCGTGTTGGTTACAAATTTGTAGATGGTAAAAAAGTTCGTATCGCTAAAAAATCTGGCGAAGAAATCAAATCTAATAATTAATAACTAGTTGAAAGGAGGATCCACTTTGAACCGTTTAAAAGAAAGATATAATACTGAAGTTACTCAAAACTTAGTTAAAAAATTCAACTATAGTTCAGTAATGGAAGTACCAAAAATCGAAAAAATCGTTGTAAATATGGGTGTTGGTGATGCAGTTCAAAACTCTAAAGTGTTAGATAATGCTGTTGAAGAGTTAGAATTAATCACTGGACAAAAACCATTAATCACTAAAGCTAAAAAATCAGTTGCAACATTCCGTTTACGTGAAGGTATGCCAATCGGTGCAAAAGTAACACTTCGCGGAGAAAGAATGTATGAATTCTTAGATAAATTAATCGCAGTTTCATTACCTCGTGTACGTGACTTCCAAGGTGTTTCTAAAACAGCTTTCGATGGTCGTGGTAACTACACTTTAGGAATTAAAGAACAATTAATTTTCCCAGAAATCGATTATGATAAAGTAAGTAAAGTAAGAGGAATGGATATTGTTATCGTAACAACTGCTAACACTGACGAGGAAGCTCGTGAATTGTTAACAAACTTCGGTATGCCATTTCGTAAATAATCTCTAAAAGGAGGCTAATTAAGTGGCTAAAACTTCTATGGTTGCTAAGCAACAGAAAAAACAAAAATATGCAGTACGTGAATATACTCGTTGTGAACGCTGTGGTCGTCCACATTCTGTATATCGTAAATTTAAATTATGCCGTATTTGTTTCCGTGAATTAGCTTATAAAGGCCAAATTCCTGGCGTACGTAAAGCTAGCTGGTAAGATAAAAGAGTTTGAAAGGAGGCAACAATAAATGACTATGACAGATCCAATCGCAGATATGCTTACTCGTGTAAGAAACGCAAACATGGTGCGTCACGAGAAATTAGAATTACCTGCATCAAATATTAAAAAACAAATTGCTGAAATCTTAAAAAATGAAGGTTTCATTAAAAACGTAGAATACGTTGAAGATGATAAACAAGGTGTTATTCGTTTATTCTTAAAATATGGTCAAAACAATGAACGTGTTATCACAGGATTAAAACGTATCTCAAAACCAGGTTTACGTGTATATGCTAAAGCGAACGAAGTGCCTAAAGTATTAAATGGTTTAGGTATCGCATTAGTTTCAACTTCTGAAGGTGTTATCACTGATAAAGAAGCTAGAAAACGTAACGTTGGTGGAGAAATCATCGCATACGTTTGGTAATAATAAATAAGGAGGTGCCATAACATGAGTCGTGTTGGTAAGAAAATTATTGACATCCCTAGTGACGTTACAGTAACTTTTGACGGACAAACAGCTACTGTAAAAGGTCCTAAAGGTGAATTAACTAGAACTTTTGATGAAAGAATGACTTTTAAACAAGATGAAAACACTCTAGAAGTTGTAAGACCTACTGATTCTAAAGAAGATAGAACAGTTCACGGTACAACTCGTGCGTTATTAAATAATATGGTACAAGGTGTTTCTCAAGGTTTTGTTAAAACTCTTGAACTTGTTGGTGTAGGTTACCGTGCTCAAATGCAAGGTAATGACTTAGTATTAAACGTTGGTTACTCTCATCCTGTTGAAATTAAAGCTGAAGATGGCATTACTTTCGCAGTAGAGAAAAATACAACTGTTACAGTATCTGGTGTATCTAAAGAACAAGTTGGAGCTATCGCTTCTAATATTCGTTCAGTAAGACCTCCAGAACCTTATAAAGGAAAAGGTATCCGTTACCAAGGTGAATATGTTCGCCGTAAAGAAGGTAAAACTGGTAAATAATAGATAACTCTCTAAAGAATGGAGTAATACAATGATCAGTAAAATTGATAAAAACAAAGTGCGTTTGAAAAGACATGCTCGTGTGCGTACTAAATTATCAGGTACAGCTGAAAAACCACGTTTAAATGTATACCGTTCAAACAAACATATTTATGCACAAATTATTGATGATGTTAAAGGTGAAACTTTAGTACAAGCTTCATCTCAAGATAAAGATATCGCTAGTGATTCTACTTCTAAAGTTGATTTATCAACTAAAGTTGGTGAAGTAATCGCTAAAAAAGCTTCAGATAAAGGTATCAAAGAAATCGTATTTGATCGTGGTGGCTATTTATATCATGGTCGCGTTAAAGCGTTAGCTGAAGCTGCGAGAGAAAACGGATTAGAATTTTAATTTAAAGGAGGGACAAATACATGGCTCGTAGAGAAGAAGAAACGAAAGAATTTGAAGAACGCGTTGTTACAATTAATCGTGTTGCTAAAGTTGTTAAAGGTGGACGTCGTTTCCGTTTCACTGCATTAGTAGTAGTAGGAGATAAAAATGGTCGTGTAGGTTTCGGTACTGGTAAAGCTCAAGAGGTACCAGAAGCTATTAAAAAAGCTGTAGAAGCAGCTAAAAAAGATTTAGTAGTAGTTCCACGTGTAGAAGGAACAACTCCTCACACTATCACTGGCCGTTATGGTTCTGGTAGCGTATTTATGAAACCAGCTGCACCTGGTACAGGAGTTATCGCTGGTGGTCCAGTACGTGCCGTATTAGAATTAGCAGGTATCACTGATATCTTAAGTAAATCATTAGGTTCAAATACACCTATCAACATGGTACGTGCGACATTAAATGGTTTACAAAACCTTAAAAACGCTGAAGATGTTGCGAAATTACGTGGCAAATCAGTAGAAGAATTATATAATTAAGGAGGGAAAATAAATAATGGCTAAATTACAAATTACCCTCACTCGTAGTGTTATTGGTCGTCCTGAAACACAACGTAAAACTGTTGAAGCGTTAGGTCTTAAAAAGACTAATAGTTCAGTAGTTGTTGAAGATAACCCTGCAATTCGTGGGCAAATCAACAAAGTTAAACACTTATTAACAGTTGAAGAAAAATAATTAAGGAGGTGCCTAAATAATGAAATTACATGAGTTAAAATCAGCTGAAGGTTCACGTCGTGTACGTAATCGTGTAGGTCGTGGTGCTGGTACAGGTAATGGTAAAACTAGTGGTCGCGGTCAAAAAGGTCAAAAAGCACGTTCAGGTGGTAGCGTAAGACCAGGATTTGAAGGTGGACAATTACCTTTATTCCGTCGTTTACCAAAACGAGGTTTCACTAACATTAATCGTAAAGAATATGCTATTGTTAACTTAGACCAACTTAATCAATTTGAAGATGGTACTGAAGTAACTCCAGCTTTATTAGTTGAAACTGGTGTGGTTAAGAATGAAAAATCTGGTATTAAAGTACTAGGTAATGGTTCACTTGATAAAAAATTGACAGTGAAAGCTCACAAATTCTCAGCTTCAGCGGTTGAAGCTATCGATGCTAAAGGTGGAGCACACGAGGTGATCTAATGTTTCAAACGTTTATGAGCTTCTTTAAAACTAAAGAAGTTCGAAACAAGATTTTCTTCACATTAGCAATGTTAGTAATATTCAAAATAGGAACTTATATTCCGGCTCCTGGAGTTAATCCTGAGCCTTTTGAACAGCAAGGTTCTGATCAAGGTGTCGCTGCTCTTCTTAATACGTTTGGTGGCGGAGCCTTAAAGAACTTTTCTATCTTTGCTATGGGTATAATGCCGTACATCACTGCTTCTATCGTAATGCAATTATTACAAATGGACATTGTCCCTAAATTTACTGAATGGGCTAAACAAGGTGAAGTAGGTAAAAGAAAGCTTAGCAATGTAACACGTTATTTCGCTATCATATTGGCATTTATACAGTCAATTGGTATGGCATTTCAATTTAATAACTATTTAGGCGGTAAATTGATTATTCATCAATCTGTCATGAGTTATTTATTGATTGCTGTAGTTTTAACAACTGGAACTGCATTTTTAATTTGGCTTGGTGATCAAATTACACAATTTGGTGTAGGTAATGGTATTTCAATCATTATCTTTGCAGGTATTTTATCAACGTTGCCATCATCAATTATCCAATTTGTGCAACAAGCATTTGTTGGTAATGACGATACAACGTTAGCATGGTTAAAAGTCATCGGTTTAATTGTTGGATTAATTTTATTAACAATTGGAGCGATTTATGTATTGGAAGCGAAACGTAAAATTCCAATTCAGTATGCTAAAAAACAATCTGCACAACGTTTAGGATCACAAGCAACATATCTACCTTTAAAAGTAAACTCTGCAGGGGTTATTCCAGTCATCTTTGCGATGGCATTCTTCTTATTGCCAAGAACATTAACATTGTTCTTCCCTAAAGCTGATTGGGCGCAAAGTATTGCAGAATATGCTAACCCTTCAAACACTTATGGTATGATTGTTTATGTTATATTAATTATTGCATTTGCATATTTCTATGCCTTTGTTCAAGTTAATCCTGAAAAAATGGCTGACAACTTGAAAAAACAAGGTAGTTATGTACCAGGAATTAGACCTGGGGAACAAACAAAAAAATATATTACTAAAGTACTTTATCGCTTAACTTTTGTAGGCTCTATTTTCTTAGCAGTTATTGCTATTCTTCCAATTATAGCGACAAAATTTATGAATTTACCTCAATCAATTCAAATTGGTGGTACAAGTTTATTAATCGTTATTGGTGTAGCAATTGAAACTATGAAATCACTTGAAGCACAAGTGAGTCAAAAAGAATATAAAGGCTTTGGTGGTAGATAATTTGTAGGAGGGCAATTTATGAATATCATTTTAATGGGTTTACCTGGAGCTGGTAAAGGTACTCAAGCGAGTGAAATTGTTAAGAAATTCCCAATACCACATATATCTACTGGTGACATGTTCAGAAAAGCGATTAAAGATGAAACTGATTTAGGAAAAGAAGCTAAATCATACATGGATCGTGGAGAATTAGTCCCTGATGAAGTTACTGTAGGTATCGTTAAAGAAAGAATTTCTGAAGACGATGCAAAAAAAGGTTTCTTATTAGATGGATTCCCTAGAACAATTGAGCAAGCTGAGGCATTAAACAATATTATGTCTGAGCTTGACAGAAATATTGATGCTGTTATCAATATTGAAGTTCCTGAGGAAGAGCTAATGAATCGTCTTACAGGTCGTCGTATCTGTGAGAAATGTGGTACAACTTATCATCTTGTATTTAATCCTCCAAAGGTTGATGGTGTTTGTGATATCGATGGTGGAAAACTTTATCAACGTAAAGATGATAATCCAGAAACAGTATCTAATCGTTTAAGCGTTAATGTTAAACAATCTAAGCCAATTTTAGAGTATTACGATGAAAAAGGCGTATTGAAAAACATTGATGGTGCGAAAGATATTGACGAAGTAACCAAAGATGTCATTGATATCTTAGATCAATTAAAATAGATCAACTAATGTGCGATCTAGATTTATGTGAACTTTGATTAGGTTTCTCTGGCAAGAATTTATTTTTTGAGTGTCGTATGACGATCATAATTCCCGCATTTTGTTAAACTTATAATAACTATTCACTATATTAGATTCGTATCGTTGAAGTTGTCTATTGACGATTACCTTACTATTGTAAAAAGGGGGAAGTTAATCAATGGCGAAACAAGATGTAATAGAATTAGAAGGTACAGTACTTGATACTTTACCAAATGCTATGTTTAAAGTAGAATTAGAAAATGGTCATGAAATTTTAGCACATGTAAGTGGTAAAATTAGAATGAATTATATTCGTATTCTACCTGGCGACAAAGTAACAGTAGAAATGTCTCCGTATGATTTATCACGCGGTAGAATTACGTATCGTTATAAATAATCGTCACTCCATAATATAGGGAGGTATAAAAATGAAAGTAAGACCATCAGTAAAACCTATTTGCGAAAAATGTAAAGTCATTAAACGTAAAGGTAAAGTTATGGTAATTTGTGACAATCCTAAGCACAAACAAAGACAAGGTTAATAAAAGAGAGGTGTAAAAATATATGGCACGTATTGCAGGAGTAGATATTCCACGTGAAAAACGCGTAGTTATTTCATTAACTTACGTATATGGTATCGGTACTTCAACAGCTAAAAAAATTGTTGAAGAAGCTAACGTATCAGCTGATACACGTGTAAAAGATTTAACAGATGACGAATTAGGTCGTATCCGTGAAGTAGTTGACGGTTATAAAGTAGAAGGTGACTTACGCCGTGAACAAAACTTAAACATTAAACGTTTAATGGAAATTTCATCATACCGTGGTATTCGCCACCGTCGTGGTTTACCAGTTCGTGGTCAAAAAACTAAAAACAATGCTCGTACTCGTAAAGGCCCAGTTAAAACTGTAGCTAATAAGAAAAAATAATAGGTAAAGGAGGCAAAATATAAATGGCACGTAAACAAGTATCTCGTAAACGTAGAGTTAAAAAGAATATTGAAAATGGTGTAGCACACATCCGTTCAACATTCAACAATACAATCGTAACTATCACTGATGAATTTGGTAATGCTTTATCTTGGTCATCAGCTGGTGCATTAGGTTTCAAAGGATCAAAAAAATCAACACCATTCGCTGCTCAAATGGCATCTGAAACTGCTTCAAAATCAGCAATGGAACATGGTTTGAAAACTGTTGAAGTAACAGTAAAAGGACCTGGACCAGGTCGTGAATCAGCTATTCGTGCATTACAATCAGCTGGTTTAGAAGTAACAGCAATCAGAGACGTTACTCCAGTACCTCACAACGGTTGTCGTCCACCAAAACGTCGTCGCGTATAATTTTTATTGATTGTTATTGTTACAAATCACTGAGCGAAACAATTTTAAAATTAATTCGACGTTATTAAGGAGGATTTTGTAAATGATAGAAATTGAAAAACCTAGAATTGAGACAATTGAAATTAGTGAAGATGCTAAATTCGGTAAGTTCGTTGTTGAACCACTTGAACGTGGCTACGGTACTACACTAGGAAACTCCTTACGTCGTATCCTACTATCTTCATTACCAGGTGCAGCCGTTAAGTACATCGAAATTGAAGGTGTTTTACACGAATTTTCAGCTATAGACAATGTTGTTGAAGATGTTTCTACAATTATTATGAACATCAAAAAATTAGCATTAAAAATCTATTCTGAAGAAGATAAAACATTAGAAATTGATGTGAGAGATGAAGGCGAAGTAACAGCAAGTGATATTACTCACGATAGTGATGTTGAAGTTCTAAACCCAGAACTTAAAATTGCAACAGTGTCTAAAGGTGGACATTTAAAAATTCGTCTTGTTGCTAATAAGGGTAGAGGTTACGCATTAGCAGAACAAAATAATACTAGTGATTTACCAATTGGTGTAATTCCTGTAGATTCACTATATTCACCTGTTGAACGTGTAAACTATACAGTTGAAAATACACGTGTAGGTCAAAGTAGTGATTTTGATAAATTAACTTTAGATGTTTGGACTAATGGTTCAATTACTCCACAAGAGTCTGTTTCATTAGCTGCTAAAATTATGACTGAACATTTAAATATTTTCGTTGGTCTTACAGATGAAGCGCAAAATGCTGAAATCATGATTGAAAAAGAAGAAGACCAAAAAGAAAAAGTACTTGAAATGTCTATCGAAGAATTAGACTTATCAGTACGTTCATACAACTGTTTAAAACGTGCAGGCATCAATTCTGTTCAAGAATTAGCGGACAAGTCTGAAGCTGATATGATGAAAGTGCGTAATTTAGGTCGTAAATCTCTTGAAGAAGTTAAATATAAATTAGAAGATTTAGGATTAGGTTTAAGAAAAGAAGATTAATAAGTTAAAGGAGGTTAACTCATGGGTTACAGAAAATTAGGTCGTACTTCTGATCAACGTAAAGCTATGTTACGTGACTTAGCTACATCACTTATCGTAAGTGAGCGTATTGAAACTACAGAAGCTCGTGCAAAAGAAGTTCGTAGTGTTGTTGAGAAATTAATCACTTTAGGTAAAAAAGGTGACTTAGCATCTCGTCGTAATGCTGCTAAAACATTACGTAATGTTGAAATCTTAAATGAAGATGAAACTACACAAACTGCACTTCAAAAATTATTTGGTGAAATTGCTGAACGTTATGCAGAACGTCAAGGTGGATACACTCGTATTCTTAAAGTAGGTCCTCGTCGTGGTGACGGTGCTGAATCAGTTATCATCGAATTAGTAGATTAATTTTATATATAAATACACTAACTACTTGTATTTAAAGCAAATGAGTGCAACGATAATGTTTGCCACATACAAATATTGTCTAGCTCAGAGTACCCCATCAACTAAATACTAATATAAAGCGTGAACTCAACTAAAATGTGATGGGGTGCGCGCTTTTTTAATTTTAATGAATCTATAATGATTAAAAAGAGTCGTGCTTTTGAGGCATGACTCTTTTTATATATGAAAGACGTTTACTCATGTACATCTAGTTTTTATTCATGTAAACTAATGTAGTAACTATTAATAAAGGAGGAAGGCTGTGAAAACTGATAATAACAATATCATCGAACTTAAACATGTACATTTTCAATATCAAAAAGATGCGGCCTTCACTTTAGAAGATGTGTCATTTAATATACCAAAACATCAATGGACATCCATTGTAGGACATAATGGTTCGGGGAAATCTACAATTGCAAAACTTATAGTTGGAATAGAACAAGCAACTGAAGGAGAAATTTTTTATAACAATCATTTAGTTACGCCTGATTATTTAAGAGAGGTTAGACGCCATATTGGTATTGTCTTTCAAAATCCAGAAAATCAATTTGTAGGTTCAATTGTGGAATATGATGTAGCTTTTGGACTCGAGAATCACGCAGTATCTCATGACAAAATGAAAGCAATCGTCATTCAATCTTTAGATAATGTAGATATGAAAGAATATATGGAATATGAACCACATTCTTTATCGGGAGGCCAAAAGCAACGCGTGGCTATTGCAGGAGTCTTAGCACTAAGTCCAGATGTCATCATTCTTGATGAAGCAACCTCTATGTTAGATCCCCAAGGTAAACAGTCTTTACTTTCATTAATTAGACAAGTTAAACAAGAGAAAAATTTAACGATTATTTCTATTACTCATGATTTAAGTGAAGCGTTAGAAAGCGACCATGTCGTCATTATGAATAAAGGCAAAGTTTACAAAGAAGGCAAGCCAAATTTTATTTTTTTAAATACACAGTATTTAGTAGAGATTGGCTTAGATTTACCATTTGCAATGAAAATGAATCAAAAGCTAGGCTTTAAAGATGAATTCACTACATATGAAGGGCTGGTTGATAAATTATGACCATTCAATTTAATCATGTTTCATACATTTATCAAAAAGGCACTCCTTATGAATATCAAGCCTTAAATGATATCAATCTCAAAATTGAGCAAGGTAAATACTATGCGATTGTTGGTCAAACAGGAAGTGGTAAATCCACACTCATTCAACATTTTAATGGGCTATTAAAACCAACAAAAGGTAGTATTACTTTTGATAATAAGGAGATTACTCATAAAACAAAAGACAAGCATCTACGAGAATTAAGACAACAAGTAGGTTTGGTTTTTCAATTTCCTGAATCACAATTGTTTGAAGATAGTGTGGAAAGAGAAGTGGCATTTGGTCCTAAAAATTTTAAGATGAATGTGGAACAAGTTAAGTCATATGCGTATCAGTTACTCTTAGATTTAGGTTTTGATCATCATATTATGGAACAATCGCCATTTGAAATGTCAGGTGGTCAGATGCGTAAAATTGCATTAGTTTCTATCCTTGCAATGAAACCGAATATAATTATTCTTGATGAGCCTACTGCTGGACTTGACCCAAAAAGTCGTCAGCAAGTGATGGAATTAATAAAATCAATTCAGGTCAATCATCATAAAACTGTCATATTAGTGTCACACGATATGAATGATGTGGCACGATATGCAGAAGAAATCATTGTAATGAGACAAGGGAAAGTAATAGAACAGTGCTCTCCTAAATCATTATTCAGACAACACGAAAAACTGAAAGATTGGCATATTGCATTGCCTGATGTAGTACAACTGCAATATGATGTTGAAGATAAATATCAAACCATGTTTAATGATATTGCCTTAAATGAAGATGAGTTTGTAACGTTGTATCAGGAGTGGCAAGAACATGAAAAATAAACTTATTATAGGACGTTATTTACCTAATAACTCTGTAATACATCGTCTTGATCCTAGAGCAAAGTTGATTTTTGTATTTGTATTTATTATTTTTATCTTTTTTGCTCATTCTTTTGCTACATTTGCTTGGGTAATATTATTAATTCTATGTTTTATGAAAATGGCTAAAATTCAATTTTGGTTTTTAATTAAAGGATTAACACCGATATTTTTCTTCTTAATCTTTACGTTTTTAATGCACATTTTCTTTACTCACGGTGGGACTACGCTATTAGAAATAGGTTTTATTAAAATTGATAGTACAGGGGTATTAGAAGGTATTTTTATTTCTTTAAGATTAATAACAATTGTTATGGTTGCAACAATTATGACATTATCAACAAGTCCAATTGACTTGACTGATGCTTTTGAAAAGTTAATGGCCCCATTGAAACTATTTAAAATTCCTGTGCATCAATTAAGTATGATTATGTCAATTGCTTTAAGGTTTATTCCAACATTGATGGATGAATTAGATAAAATTATTCTTGCTCAAAAATCAAGAGGTTCTGAAATCAGTTCGGGTAGTTTAATGACAAGAATTAAAGCTTTCATTCCATTAATGATACCGCTATTTATTTCTGCCTTTCAAAGAGCTGATGAATTAGCAATTGCAATGGAAGTTAGAGGATATGATGCTAATGTACAACGTACAAGTTATCGTAAGTTGTCATGGCATAAGAGAGATACTTTGAGTCTATTCAGTCTGATACCTATTGGAATGATATTATTTATATTAAAATATATGGGAGTGTAAGGCATTGCGCATACTAGTAAATATTGCGTATCAAGGACATGGATTTCTTGGTTTTCAAATTCAACAACAAGGGAGAACTGTTCAACAACAATTTGAAAAAATTTTAAAACGTATGCATCGTCGACATGTGCGTATACATCCATCAAGTCGCACAGATCGTGGTGTGCATGCTTATGAACAGTATTTTCATTTTGACACAGAATTGAATATTGAGCCTAAACAATGGAAATATGCGATGAATAGTGCGTTACCTGAGGACATTTACGTGAATAGTGTAAAACAAGTAGATGACACGTTTCATTGTCGTTATGATTGTGTAGGTAAGAGATATCGCTATAAAGTGTATCAAGCGGAACATCGCAATCCATTTGAAAGTGGTCTTAAGACATTTATAAAAGATGACTTAGATTTAGATAAGATGAATGAAGCGGCTAAACACTTTATTGGAACTCATGATTTTACTGGATTTTGTTCACAAAAGACTGAAGTTGAAAGTAAAGAACGTACACTATACCAAAGTGAAGTTGTTAAAACGGACGAAGGTTTTGACTATATCGTCACAGGTTCTGGTTTCTTATATAATATGGTGCGCGTACTTGTAGCTTTTTTAATAGAAGTAGGTAAAGGGAAGCGACAACCTAACGAAGTTCCTGAACTGCTTAAAGCTAAAAATAGAGATAATGTCCCTTTTACAGCACCCGCTGAAGGATTATATCTTGAAAAGATATATTTAGATCCAGAAGCACTTAAAAATGACTTTGGTGAGGATATAAAAATACATTACAAAAAATCATTACAAAATGACTAATATGCATTGACAAATGGGCTTATAAAATATAAGATAGTTAACGGTATTGTTTTATATCATCCCACGATAAGCCCCGGAAACTTATTGTGTTACAAGATATATAAGCAGATTAGACAGGAATAAAATAAATGAACATTACGCTTTGAAATCGTAACAGAATGACCTAGATTGCAGGCCTCGTTCGTAGGTTCGACTGCGATGAGTACCTGTAATCTAAGACGAAGCATTTATTTTTAGGAGGATAATTATTATGCGTCAAACATTTATGGCAAATGAATCAAACATTGAGCGCAAATGGTATGTTATCGATGCTGAAGGCCAAACATTAGGTCGTTTATCATCAGAAGTAGCATCTATCTTACGCGGTAAAAATAAAGTAACTTATACACCACACGTTGATACTGGTGACTATGTAATCATCATCAACGCTGAAAAAATCGAATTAACTGGTAAAAAAGAACAAGATAAAGTTTACTACCGTCACTCAAATCACCCAGGTGGTATTAAATCAGTGACTGCTGGTGAATTAAAACGTAACAACCCTGCTCGTTTACTTGAAACTTCTATCAAAGGAATGTTACCAAGTTCACGTTTAGGTGAAAAACAAGGTAAAAAATTATTTGTATACAGTGGCGCTGAACACCCACACGCTGCACAACAACCAGAAAACTACGAATTACGTGGTTAATTAGAAGGAGGAAATTACATTGGCACAAGTTGAATATAGAGGCACAGGCCGTCGTAAAAACTCAGTAGCACGTGTACGTTTAGTACCAGGTGAAGGTAATATCACTGTTAACGATCGTGACGTACGCGAATACTTACCATTCGAATCATTAATCTTAGACTTAAACCAACCATTCGATGTTACAGAAACTAAAGGTAACTATGATGTATTAGTTAACGTATACGGTGGTGGTTTCACTGGACAAGCTCAAGCTATCCGTCATGGTATCGCTCGTGCATTATTAGAAGCTGACCCAGAATACAGAGGTTCTTTAAAACGCGCAGGTTTATTAACTCGTGACCCACGTATGAAAGAACGTAAAAAACCAGGTCTTAAAAAAGCACGTCGTTCTCCACAATTCTCAAAACGTTAATATTGGAATTGTTGCAAACTTGTTTGCTTACAAGTTCAGTATGCAAATTGCGTCAGCAATTTGTGTTCAATTAAAATGTTTAAAGCACTTCTCAACTTTGAGAAGTGCTTTTTTATATAAAAAAGGCTAGTAGTTCTAAGAAACACTAGCCACATGTCTATCTATTTATTTTTCATAACTTCATCAACCACTTCTGTCATGTCATTATGGATAACTAAACTTGCTTGTCTATCATACGGTGTAGCGTCTCTATTAATAATTACAAGATTGTCTCCTGTAAAGTTAGAAATAAAGCCAGCAGCAGGTTGTACGACCAAGGATGAACCTAACACAATGACAGTATCTGCTTTTTGGATTTTATCTAATGCTCTAAAGACAGTAGGCTGATCGAGCATTTCGCCGTATAATACGATATCAGGGCGAATGACATCACCGCAGTTCTCACAATATCTTAATTTGTGTTCCATAACATATGATTTCGTATATTCTTTTCCACAATTGATGCAATAAAAGCGATTCAGTGTACCATGAATTTCATCAATATGTTCACTTCCAGCATCTTCATGTAACCCATCGATATTTTGGGTAATCACACCTAAAGATTTGCCTTCTTTTTCTAATTCTGCAATCCATTCATGAACGATATTAGGTTTTTTATCAGCTACTAGTAGTCGTTTATGATAAAAGTCGATAAAGCTTTCTTTATTATCATTTAAATGATCAACACTTAATAAATATTCAGGTGAATAACCCTCTTTTGAAATTTCATCAAATAATCCACCCATTGAACGGAAATCAGGTATGCCACTTGCAACTGATACACCCGCACCAGTAAAAAATACAATTTTGTTTGATTTATCAACAATTTCTTTTAATTTTTCGATTTTATTACTCAATCTGAGCACCTCGTTTATAATAATGACTAATATAACTTTTTTAAAATGAATTTTATACTATTATTACAACATATTTTTACCTTTATTTTCTAGTTTTAAAACAAGTAATAGTATAGAATGAAATTGCGCTTAAAATCTTTATGAGATATATGTGTTCATTTTATATGGACATGTTTAATAAAATAAGTTGGATGTGAGAATTTGAATGAATAAATACGATCGTTTAGAAGAAATTACTAAACTCGTAAATCAAAAAGGAACGGTTAGGACAAATGAAATCGTTGAGGATCTTAACGTATCTGATATGACAGTACGTCGTGATTTAGCTGAACTAGAAGAAAAAGGATTACTAACTAAAATACATGGCGGTGCACGTAGTAATTCAGCTTTTCAAATTAAAGAAAAGTCTCATCAAGAAAAGCACACAGAGAATATTGAAGAAAAACGTGCTGTCGCAAGGAAAGCTGTTAACTTAATTGAAGAAAACGATACGATTTTTTTGGGACCTGGAACAACAATCGAGTTACTGGCTCAATTAATAGATCGAGAGTCATTAACAGTGATTACGAATTGTTTTCCAGTATTTCAAATATTATTTGAAAAGCGTTCGCTAAATTTTAAAGTTTACTTATTAGGTGGAGAAATGAGAGAACTTACTGAATCATTTGTAGGTGAAATGACGAATACGCTCCTTAAAACAAAACGATTTAGTAAAATGTTTTTTAGTTGTAATGGAATAAAAGATGCAGATGTGCTCACTTCTACAATTGACGAAGCGTATACACAACAACTTGCACTTCATCGTTCACTTGAAAAGTACTTATTAATTGATACTTCAAAAATTGGAAAAGAAGATTTTACCCAATTATGTCATTTAGAAGATTTAACAGCAGTTGTTGTAGATAAAAATGATGAAGATAATGTACAAAAATTAAAAGCTTATACAGAAGTGATACATTAATTGAATGATACCAAGATTGTTTATTTAAACAATCTTGGTATTTTTTTAGATAATTGAACGCAATTAAACATAAAAACAAAACATTTTGTTTAAATAAACGAAATTTCAAACAATATTCGAACATTTATTGTTGATTGTTTGTTTGTTTATGTTTATAATTTAGGTGTAAAGATTTGAAAGCGCTTTTTCAAACACATGTGTTTAATTATCTTATTTTCAAAGGAGAATCATTATGACAATTTTTATTGGTTCAGATGTCGCTGGTCAACGTCTTAAAGATGTTGTAAAAACATTTTTAAAAGAAAATAACCATGATGTAGTAGATGTAACAGAAGGAAAAGAATTAGACTTTGTTGATTCAACATTAGCAGTTGTACACGAAGTACAAAAGAACGATGATAATTTAGGAATTGCAGTGGATGCTTATGGTGCAGGTAGTTTTATTGTTGCTACAAAAGTAAAAGGAATGATTGCTGCTGAAGTATCAGATGAACGTTCAGCATATATGACACGTAGTCACAACAATGCACGCATGATTACGATGGGTGCTGAAATTGTAGGCGATACATTAGCTAAAAATATTGCTAAAGAATTTGTAAATGGACACTATGATGGCGGACGTCACCAAATCCGTGTAGATATGTTAAATAAAATGTGCTAATTGGAGGAATAAATAATGAAAATTGCTATAGGTTGCGATCACATTGTAACTGATACAAAAATGGAAGTTTCACAACACTTAAAAGCTCAAGGACACGAAGTTATTGATGTAGGTACGTATGATTTTACACGTACACATTATCCTATCTTCGGTAAAAAAGTAGGAGAAAAAGTTGCTAGTGGAGAAGCAGATTTAGGCGTATGTATTTGTGGTACTGGCGTTGGTATTAGTAATGCAGCAAACAAAGTCCCAGGTGTAAGAACAGCATTAGTACGTGATATGACATCAGCACTTTATTCAAAAGAAGAATTGAATGCTAATGTTGTTAGTTTCGGCGGTAAAGTAGCAGGCGAATTATTTATTTTCGATATCGTTGATGCATTTATCAAAGCAGAATACAAACCTACTGAAGAAAATAAAAAATTAATTGCTAAAATTAATCATTTAGAAGCACATAACGATAATCAAGCTAATCCTCACTTCTTTGATGAATTCTTAGAAAAATGGGACAAAGGTGAATATCACGATTAAGGAAGATGTGAAATGATTCTAACATTAACTTTAAATCCTTCAGTTGATATCTCTTACCCATTAGAACAGTTTCATCTAGATACTGTGAATAGAGTTAAAAAGACGAGTAAAACTGCTGGAGGAAAAGGATTAAATGTAACACGTGTATTATCAGAATTTGGCGAAAATGTGTTAGCAAGTGGCTTTTTAGGTGGCGCATTAGGTCAATTTATTGAAGAACAATTAACAGATGCTCAAATTGAACAGTCTTTCTTCAAAATAAAAGGAGAAACGCGAAATTGTATCGCTATTCTACATGAAGGACAACAAACTGAAATACTCGAACAAGGACCAACTATTGACAAGGAAGAAGCAGAGAGCTATAAAGCACATCTTTTAGAACTATTTAAAAGAGCTAATGTTATAGCGATGTCTGGAAGTTTACCTAAAGGTCTTAATACAAATTACTACGCTGATATTGTGAAATTAGCAAATGAACAAGAGCTACCTACGATTTTAGATAGTTCTGGTCAATCATTAATGGATGTATTGTTGAGCGAAAATAAGCCTTCAGTGATAAAACCTAATATTGATGAATTATCTCAATTATTACACACTACTGTCACTACAGATATCGATAGTTTAAAAGAAGCGGTTACTCAACCCATCTTCAAAGGTATTGAATGGATTATTGTTTCTTTAGGTGGCGATGGCGCTTTCGCTAAACATCATCAAACATTTTATAAAGTAAATATCCCCAAAATAGAAGTCGTTAATCCTGTAGGGTCTGGTGATTCTACTGTGGCAGGTATTGCATCAGGTCTTGTTCATCAACAATCCGATGAGGATTTACTGAAAAAAGCGAATGCATTTGGAATGTTAAATGCAATGGAGCATCAAACAGGTCATATCAATGTAGATAAATTTAAAGAACTATTCAAACAAATTGAAGTTATAGAGGTGTAATTCATGACAAAATCACAACAAAAATTAGCATCAATCGAACAATTAAGTAATCAAGATGGTATTATTTCAGCTTTAGCATTTGATCAACGTGGGGCATTAAAAAGAATGATGGCTGAACATCAAACAGAACCTCCTACAGTTGAACAAATCGAACAATTAAAAGTACTTGTATCAGAAGAGTTAACACAATATGCATCTTCTATTCTTTTAGATCCTGAATATGGCTTACCTGCTTCTGATGCACGTAATAAAGAGTGTGGTTTATTACTTGCATATGAAAAAACTGGATATGACGTGAATGCAAAAGGTCGTTTACCTGATTGCTTAGTAGAATGGTCTGCTAAACGTTTAAAAGAACAGGGTGCCAATGCAGTTAAATTCTTACTTTATTATGATGTAGATGATTCAGAAGAGATTAACATTCAAAAGAAAGCTTATATTGAACGAATTGGTTCAGAATGTGTTGCTGAAGACATTCCATTTTTCTTAGAAGTGTTAACTTATGATGATAATATTCCAGATAATAAAAGTGCTGAATTTGCAAAAGTAAAACCTCGTAAAGTAAATGAAGCAATGAAGTTATTCTCAGAAGAGCGATTCAATGTTGATGTGCTTAAAGTTGAAGTACCCGTAAATATGAATTTTGTCGAAGGATTTACAGAGGGTGAAGTTGTATACACAAAAGAAGAAGCAGCACAACATTTCCGTGATCAAGATGCAGCGACACATTTACCTTATATTTATTTAAGTGCTGGTGTATCAGCTGAATTATTCCAAGAAACATTAACATTTGCACATGATGCAGGTGCACATTTCAATGGTGTGTTATGCGGACGTGCGACATGGTCTGGTGCAGTTAAAGTTTATATTGAACAAGGAGAACAAGCCGCAAGAGAATGGTTACGTACAACTGGATATAAAAACATTGATGATTTAAATAAAGTACTAAAAACAACTGCAACATCTTGGAAAGCAAAATAACTTAGGGGAGGTTATTCATATGAACAGAGAAGAAGTACAATTACTTGGTTTTGAAATTGTCGCATATGCAGGAGATGCACGTTCAAAATTATTAGAGGCTTTAAACGCTGCTAATGAAGGTGATTTTGAAAAAGCTGAACAACTTACCGAGGAAGCAAATGAATGTATTGCAAATGCACATAAAGCTCAAACAAACTTATTAGCTCAAGAAGCGCAAGGTGATGACATTGCATTTAGTATTACAATGATTCACGGACAAGACCATTTAATGACAACGTTATTATTAAAAGATTTAATGAAGCATTTAATTGAATTATACAAAAAAGGGAGCTGACCCCTATGAATAAGTTAATAGCATGGATAGAAAAAGGAAAGCCGTTCTTTGAAAAAATATCCCGTAATATTTATTTAAGAGCGATTCGTGATGGATTTATTGCAGCAATTCCAATTATCTTGTTCTCAAGTATATTTATTTTAATCACATATGTACCTAACGTGTTTGGCTTTACTTGGAGTAAAACGATGGAAGGTATATTGATGAAACCATATAACTATACCATGGGAATTGTTGGTTTGATTGTAGCTGGAACAACAGCTAAGTCTTTAACCGATTCCTACAACAGGAAATTAGATAAAACCAATCAAATTAACTTTATTTCTACAATGATGGCTGCGATGAGTGGATTTTTATTCTTAGCAGCAGATCCTATTAAAGAGGGTGGATTTTTAAGTGCATTTATGGGCACAAAAGGATTATTAACAGCCTTTATTTCAGCCTTTATTACCGTAATTGTTTATAATTTCTTTATTAAAAGAAATATTACAATAAAAATGCCTAAAGAAGTACCACCAAATATTTCCCAGGTATTTAAAGATATCTTCCCGTTGTCAGCGGTTATTATCATTATTTATGCATTAGATTTATTATCAAGAACATTTATTCATACAAATGTAGCGAACGCCGTATTAAAAATCTTTGAACCATTATTTACTGCGGCAGATGGCTGGATTGGTGTCACACTTATCTTCGGTGCTTTCGCATTCTTCTGGTTTGTAGGTATACATGGTCCATCTATTGTTGAACCAGCAATTGCTGCAATTACTTATGCAAATCTTGAAACAAACTTAAATTTGATTCAAGCAGGAGAACATGCAGATAAAATTATTACACCTGGTACACAAATGTTCGTTGCAACTATGGGGGGTACCGGTGCTACATTAGTCGTACCATTTATGTTTATGTGGTTAACTAAATCAAAAAGAAATAAAGCCATTGGTAGAGCATCGGTTGTACCAACATTCTTTGGAGTAAATGAACCAATTTTATTTGGTGCACCACTCGTATTAAATCCAGTATTTTTCATACCATTTATTTTTGCACCAATAGTAAACGTATGGATCTTTAAATTCTTTGTTGATGTACTTAAAATGAATAGTTTTAGCATCTTCTTACCATGGACGACACCAGGGCCTCTTGGTATTGTGATGGGTACAGGCTTTGCTTTTTGGTCATTTGTGTTAGCGATTGTATTAATCGTAGTTGACGTTATGATTTATTATCCATTTTTAAAAGTATATGATGAACAAATTCTTGAAGAAGAACGAGGCAATAAAGAAGTAAATAATGAATTAAAAGAAAAAGTATCAGCAAACTTTGATACGAAAAAAGCAGATGCAATTTTAGCAACTGCTGGTGCAAATGAAGCGATAACAACTGAACCAGCACCTTCCGATGAGGAAGTATCGGCTAAAGAGTCATCAAATTCAATTAACGAACAAACTAACGTTTTAGTCTTATGTGCCGGTGGCGGTACAAGTGGATTACTTGCAAATGCGTTAAACAAGGCTGCTGAAGAATATCAGGTACCTGTAAAAGCGGCAGCTGGTGGTTATGGTGCACATATGGATATTATGAAAGACTATCAATTAATTATTTTAGCGCCTCAAGTTGCTTCTAACTATGAAGATATAAAACAAGATACAGATCGATTAGGTATTAAATTAGCAAAAACTCAAGGTGTTGAATACATTAACTTAACTCGTGATGGCAAAGCAGCATTAGACTTCGTTCAACAACAATTTGAAAAATAATTAGGAGATGAAAGTATAATGAAAAAATTACCAGAAGATTTTATTTTCGGTGGTGCAACAGCAGCTTATCAAGCAGAAGGTGCGACTCAAACAGACGGAAAAGGTCGTGTAGCCTGGGACACTTATCTAGAAGAAAACTATTGGTATACAGCTGAACCTGCAAGTGACTTTTATCATAAATATCCAGTTGATTTAGAATTAAGTGAAAAATTTGGTGTTAATGGTATCCGTATATCTATCGCGTGGTCAAGAATTTTTCCAACAGGTTATGGAGAAGTTAATCAAAAAGGTGTAGAATTCTATCACAATTTATTTAAAGAGTGTCATAAACGACACGTTGAACCGTTTGTTACATTACATCATTTTGATACTCCAGAAACACTTCACAGTGATGGAGATTTCTTAAACCGTAAAACGATTGATTATTTTGTAGACTATGCAAAATTCTGCTTTGAAGAATTTACTGAAGTCAACTATTGGACTACTTTTAATGAAATTGGTCCTATTGGTGATGGCCAGTATTTAGTCGGTAAATTCCCACCAGGAATTAAATATGATTTTGCAAAAGTATTCCAATCTCATCATAATATGATGGTCGCACATGCAAAAGCAGTTAAATTATTTAAAGATAATGGATATAATGGGGAAATTGGAGTAGTTCATGCATTACCAACTAAGTATCCATATGATCCTTCAAATCCGGAAGATGTAAGAGCAGCAGAACTTGAAGATATTATTCATAATAAATTTATCTTAGATGCAACATATTTAGGAAAATATTCTCGTGAAACTATGGAAGGTGTACAACATATTCTTTCTGTCAATGGCGGTAAATTAGATATTACCAATGAAGATTATGCTACATTAGATGCTGCAAAAGATTTAAATGACTTCTTAGGTATCAATTACTATATGAGTGATTGGATGAGAGGATATGAAGGAGAATCAGAAATTACACACAATGCTACTGGAGATAAAGGTGGCTCTAAGTATCAACTTAAAGGTGTAGGACAACGTGAATTTGACATAGATGTTCCTCGTACTGATTGGGATTGGATGATTTATCCACAAGGTCTTTATGATCAAATTATGCGTGTTATAAAAGATTATCCTAACTATCACAAAATTTATGTTACTGAAAACGGACTTGGTTATAAAGATGAATTCGACGAAGAACGTAAGACAGTTGATGATGATGCACGTATCGACTATGTTAAAAAACATCTTGAAGTCATTGCTGATGCGATACGTGATGGTGCCAATGTAAAAGGCTATTTCTTATGGTCACTTATGGATGTGTTCTCATGGTCTAATGGTTATGAAAAACGTTACGGTCTATTCTACGTTGATTTTGACACACAAGAACGTTATCCGAAAAAAAGTGCATATTGGTATAAAGCATTAGCTGAATCTAAAGAAATTAAGTGATTTTATAAATTTGACAGGACAGAAATTTTCATTTCTGTCCTGTTTCTTATTTTATTGAGATACTAGTATTAAAAAATAAGGAGTATAATTTTCTCGTACATTCTATAGAGTATTTATCTTTCACGTATTTTATGAAAAATGATGGTAATCATCCACCATTTCTGACACTAAAAAAGAAGTCAATATTGTTAGAACATATAATGGCGTTCTTAATTTAAATGAAAAGGTGAATGAAATTCAAGTTGATCAAAATGGCAAACCAAACAAAATGAGTGAAGATGATAAAAAGTGACTTGGATTAAAAACTATTTATAAAGGTAAACAAATAGAAGATTTAAACATTTATGAAGATAATTAAAATGGTATGCATTTTGACGTTAAAGTATCTAATAGCTCGTCTTGGCCATTAAAATCTTTGTTAGAAGCAAGTCCAAAAATGTATAAAAATTCTTAATATATAGAATCAACGACTCAACATAGCCAACTTCATGAAAATAAAGATGTTGCAAATGAAAACATTAAAGTTTATGAAACAAATAAAAATTAGGAGCATTCATAATACTGACTCTCCTAATTATCTAGACAAGCATGAGCTATAAGTTCAATTAATTTAGTTCGATGAGTATGTCCGTATACATTAGGAAGAATCATGATTTCATCGACTTCAAATTCGTTTTGTAATTGTATTAACTGCTGAGCTACTTCATGTGGTAAGCCACTAATCATTCGACGTTTATTTTTTTCTATTTTTTCTTGATCTCTTTCAGAATAATGGCGTTGCTGTGCTGTTTCAATAGAAGGATATACTTTAGGTTGTTTAAGATAGTTAATACGTATTAACCACAAATTTAATGCATCTACTAATTGCTTAATCATTAATTCATTTTCTGCCGTAACGACAAAAGTAGCTAAAATAATATAGGGTGAATGCGAATGACCATGATACTCTGTAAAACGCGATTTATAATGTTGAATGACATGTGTTAAATTTGCGTGCGATTGACCCATATGAGCAATCACAAAAGGTAAGCCTTTTTTTGCGGCAAGCTCAGCACTTTGTTCACTCATTCCTAAAATAAACATCTCAGGTGAATGCTCTGTGTATGGAGTGGCTTCTAAAGTTTTGAAACGATGTGAATGAATAGTGTCATTCGTAAAGTATTTGTTCAAATCATCTATTTGTTGAGATAGTTTGGGTTTTTGAGTTTTAAATTCATTTAGCGCTTCGTTTACATTTTTGAAGCTAGGAGATCGCCCAATTCCCATATCAATTCGGCCAGGATGTTTGACTTCCATAATTTTAAATTGTTCTGCAACTTTGTAAGCACTATAATGGGGGAGCATCACACCGCCACTTCCAATATGAATAGAGTGTGTATGTTCAAGTAACATAGCCATTACGATTTCAGGAGCGCTTGATACAACAGAAGGAACTTGATGATGTTCTGCTACCCAATAACGTGCATAACCAAGTTTCTCTGATAGTTGAGCAAGTTCAATTGAATGATTTAAAGCTTCTTGTGGTGTATCACCTTCAAAGAGTGGTACATAGTCTAAGATACTTAATTTCAAGTTTAAGACCTCACTTTGCTTGGTATAATAAAGTATTAAGTGTTATCATACTAGACATTATAAAGTGAAAGCAGTTGAATTGCGATAAAATTGTTTGTGATATGACACTGTTTTTGAATACTGAAAGGAGTCTTTTATAATGAATAATGAGCAAGTTTTATTAGCAAAATATCCTGAAGGTATGCCCCAAGATGATACATTTAAATATGAAAATATTGACATAGTTGATCCGAAAGAAAATGAAATTCAAATTGAATCTTTATATATATCTGTCGATCCATATATGCGTGGAAGAATGACTCAAGCTGATTCTTATGTGGAGCCTTTTAAAATTGGCGAACCTATTCAAAGTCACATTGTAGGCAAAATTATTAAATCAAATTCTGAAAAATTTAATGAAGATGACATTATTGTAGGTATGTTACCATGGAAGCGTATTAATACAGTAAATGAAGAGAATGTAAGTAAAATATCTAATACAGATGTACCACTTTATTTATATTTAAGTACGTTAGGTATGACAGGTCAAACAGCTTATCACGGTTTATTAGAGATTGGTCAACCAAAAGAAGGCGACACTGTAGTAGTTTCAGCAGCTTCTGGTGCAGTAGGTGCTGTGGTTGGTCAAATTGCTAAAATCAAAGGTGCTACAGTAGTAGGTATAGCTGGTGGAGATAAAAAAGTGAATTATCTAACAGAAGAATTGGGTTTTGATGCAGGCATTGATTATAAAAAGGATGATTTTGCAGAAGCATTAGCAAAAGCCGTACCGAATGGCGTAGATGTTTATTTTGAAAATGTAGGTGGCACAATAGCCGATGAAGTTATGAAACATCTCAACCGTCATGCACGTATTCCTGTTTGCGGTACGATTTCTAATTATAATAATACTGAACAAGAAAAAGGTCCACGTGTACAAAGCACATTAATTAAACATCAAGCACTGATGCGTGGTTTCTTGGTAGCGGAATTTTCCGATGACTTTGAACATGCAAGTAAAGAACTGGCAACGTGGATACAAGAAGGAAAAATTAAAACAAAAGTATCTATAGAAGAAGGATTTGAATATTTACCAAAAGCGTTCAGAAACTTATTTACAGGTGAAAACTTTGGCAAACAGATCGTTAAAGTGTCAGAGAATGTATAATTTAAAATTCAGTAAAAGGTAGGTATATACTTATGAAAGCTATAGGATTTAAACAACCATTTAAATTAGAAGAAGGAAATGTATTTGAACCATTTGAATTAGATATGCCCCAGCCATCTTCTAGAGAGTTGCTTGTTAAAATACAAAGTATAAGTGTAAATCCGGTTGATACAAAACAACGCCTTACTGAAGTTAAAAATTCTCCGAGAATTTTAGGTTTTGATGCAGTAGGGACGGTTCAAAAAACTGGAACAGAGGTTACAATGTTTAAGGAAGGCGATATTGTATTTTATTCTGGTGCGCCTAATCAACATGGTTCAAATCAGGAATATCAACTTATTGATGAACGATTAGTCGCAAAAGCACCTAAAAATCTTTCGGCAGAACAAGCTGCTAGTCTTCCGTTAACTGGTATTACAGCGTCAGAAACTTTATTTGATGTGTTTAAAATTTCAGAGAATCCAAATCAAAATAAAGGGAAAACATTACTTATTATCAATGGCGCAGGTGGTGTTGGAAGCATTACGACTCAAATTGCTAAGGCATATGGTCTAAAAGTCATTACAACTGCGTCACGTCAAGAAACAATCGATTGGTCAAAAAAGATGGGGGCAGATATCGTACTCAATCATAAAGAAGATTTAAAATCTCAATTAGAACAACAGCACATTGAAGCGGTAGATTTCGTATTTTGCACGTTTGATACAGACATGTATTATGAAACAATGATAGATATAGTGAAACCAAGAGGACATGTTGCTACGATTGTAGCTTTTAAAGGATCACAAGATTTAAATTTATTAAAAACAAAAAGTGTTTCCTTTACACATGAATTTATGTTTACAAGACCTATTTTTCAAACAGAAGACATGATTAAACATCATTATTATTTAGAGGATATTGCTAAAAAAATTGAGAATGGTACGTATCAAAATACAACGACAAAAGTCATCAATGGCTTAACAGCAGAACATTTATATGAAGCACATCAAATATTAGAATCCAATTCCATGATAGGAAAACTTGTTATAAATGTAGAAGAATAGAGAATGATTTAACACCTCTTAGTGTCTATAAATAAGACATTAAGAGGCGTTTTTATTATTTTATAATATATCAATTTGATTAATTATAAAAATTCCAATATATCGTTAGATATAACATGAATAGGGTATAGAATTTCTAACTATCAGAAAGGAGAATAATATAATGCGAAAAAAATCTATAAGCATTGTATTTTGGATTGCATTAGCTATCTGTACATTATTTGTAGTGTATGGAGCGATATTACCTAAGCAATTAGAAGCAATCACGCAAAATATTACATCGTTTATTGCAGTTAATTTTTCTTGGTATTATCTTTTACTAGTTTTAATTATATTTTTTATTTGCGTATACTTATTATTTTCAAGATATGCATCCATTACGTTAGGTGTGGAAGGAGAAGAGCCAGAATTTTCATTACTTTCTTGGTTTGCTATGTTGTTCAGTGCAGGAATGGGAATAGGATTAGTGTTTTGGACTACAGCTGAGCCAGTTAGTCATGCCTATAAAGCAACGCCTATACATAAAATTGGTACACAAGCAGCAATTAATGATGCGTTCCAGTTTGCTTTCTTCCATTGGGGAATTCATGCGTGGGCAGTGTATAGCATTGTTGCATTAGTTTTTGCTTATTTTAATTTTCATAAAGGGTATCCAGGTTTAGTAAGCGCAACGCTTGTTCCAATTTTTGGAGAAAAAAGAATGAGAGGACCAATAGGAAGTGCTATAGATGTTTTAGCTGTTATTGCAACGGTTACAGGTGTAGCAGCTACCTTAGGTTTTGGTGCTTTACAAATTAATGAAGGTCTTCACTACTTGTTTAAAGTACCGAGTCATTTCGGCACACAAGTCATCATTATTATTATTGCAACTATTTTATTTAGTTGGTCTGCATGGTCCGGAATTGATAAGGGAATAAAAACTTTAAGTAATATTAATATGATTTTAGCTTTTATTGTATTAATAGGATTATTTCTAGTAGGACCTACTTTATATATTTTAAATATATTTACTAACGGATTAGGAAATTATATTTTTAATTTCTTTAGTATGAGTTTGCGTATTCCAATGGATGGTGGCGCAAAATTTCAATGGGTACAAAATTGGACTATATTTTACTGGGCATGGTGGGTGTCTTGGGCACCATTTGTAGGAATATTCATTGCACGTGTATCACGTGGTAGAACAATTAAAGAATTTATTTTAGGAGTGTTATTTGCTCCAGCTCTTGTATCTTTCTTTTTCTTTGCAGTGTTCGGAGGAGCAGCAGTGTATCTTCAGCATAGTGGAATTGCTAATATTGCTAAAGAAGCAGCAGAAACTGCAACATTTGCCACTTTAGAGCATTTTCCATTGGGATTTGTATTAAGTATTGTTACTTTAATCGTTGTTATGATTTTCTTTGTAACTTCTGCAGATTCGGCTACTTATGTACTTGGAATGTTAAGTAGTAAAGGAGATATTAATCCTAACTCTTTCGTTAAAGTAAGTTGGGGTATTATTATGGCCTTATTTGCGATGATAATGATTTACACCGGAGGAACACAAGCAATTCAGAACTTATTAATTATTGCAGCACTCCCATTTTCCGTAGTTATTATTCTTATGATATGGTCTTTATTTAAAACGTTGAGTTCAGATCATCCGCGGGTATCAAAGAAAGATGTTTTAATGAAAAAAGATAATTTAAAATACAAAAAAACGAATAATATAAAAAAACGAAAATAATTATGAAAAATAGGTTTTTATTGTGTTAAATTTGGGAATATTTAATCTAGAAGGTAAACTTTAATAAATTTAAAAAAATTAAATAAAAAATTTTAATGTTAACGTTTTAAAAATTTTTTAAAGGGTACTTAAATTTTATAATTAAATAATTTCAACAATGACTAAGGAGGTGTGTTTAGAGGTGCATAGATTTAAAAACTTTATCCTTGGCCTATTAATAGTTGCGATTGTTGGTTTCTTATTGTTTATGTACATAGATGATAGTCGTATTAAGCGTTATCAAGACTATTTCTTACAATTCAATTGGTTCCAACCACTATTAATTGGTTTATCTGCTTTACTCGTATTAATTGGTATTATATTGGTATTTAGCATCTTTAAACCAACATATAGAAAACCAGGTCTTTATAAAGATTATAATGATGGACATATTTATGTATCACGTAAAGCAGTCGAAAAGTCTGCATACGATACATTAACTAAATACGATGAAATCAGACAACCAAACGTGGTTACTAAACTTTACAATAAGAAAAACAATTCTTACATTGATATTAAAGCTGATTTCTTAGTACCTAATGATGTGCAAGTAAAATCATTAACTGAAAGCATTAGATCTGACATTAAACATAATGTTGAGCATTTTACTGAAATGCCTGTTAGAAAATTAGAAATTAATGTTAGAGATCAAAAATCTGCCGGACAACGCGTACTATAAGGGAGGGATAACATGGCTGATAATAATCAAAATAGTCAAGATTCTACTCAACAAATTATCGACTTCCTAAAGTCGTATAAATGGCGAATTATAGGTTTCTTTGCATTCTTAATTATTGCAATCTTATTCCTGACTTTAGGGTTCTGGAAAACAATTTTAATTATTGTTTTATGTTTAATCGGAATTGGCGTTGGGTATATGAAAGACCGTACGCAAGATTTCATGAACTTCTTAAATCGATGGAGTTAACATTCATTATTTAAGAATTCATATAAATTAAAAAATTAAGTATTAAAAATTAAATTTTATTTAAAAAGGAGAATTCACATGGCTGTAGATAATAACAAAGCTAAACAAGCGTATAATAACCAAACTGGAGTAAATGAAAAAGAAAGAGAAGAACGTCAAGAACAAGCACAACAATACAGAGAAGAACGTCAAAATAATCAACAACATTTTGAAAATAAATTAACGTTCTCTGATGAAGTTATCGAAAAAATTGCTGGTATCGCTGCTCGTGAAGTAAGAGGTATCTTAGATATGAAAGGCGGATTCACTGACAGTATTTCTAGTGCATTCTCAAGCGGTAACAACGTAACACAAGGCGTTTCTGTTGAAGTTGGTGAAAAACAAGCGGCTGTAGACTTAAAAGTCATCTTAGAATACGGCGAATCAGCTCCAAAAATCTTCCGTAAAGTAACTGACTTAGTTAAAGAACAAGTTAAATACATTACTGGTTTAGATGTTGTTGAAGTTAACATGCAAGTTGATGACGTAATGACTAAAAAAGAATGGGCACAAAAAAACCAAAAAAATAACAACAACAATAACAATAATAACAACAATAATAATTTCGAAAGATCAGATTTACAATAAGCTTATTGAAAAAAGACCTTGGAATGTTCCAAGGTCTTTTTATGGTTAATATCATTTTTTAACAAGAGACGGAATAACATTCAATTTGAATGTTATTCCGCTTCTTAATTTTAATGTAGTGGATTATTAACTTTAATATAAGTGTAATGATGTGCTTCATCTTCTAAACGCATAGTGGTTACACACTTATAATCAATTGTTGCAGCAAATAAAGTATGAGTAATCTTTTGCATACGTCCTGTATCAACATCAGTCAACTTAGCTAATATATCTTGAATAATATGACTGATATAATGCCACATTATTTTTTCAAAATTCGTATTTTCTACTTTTTCAGTAATTGTTAATATTAATTCAGCTAGATGATTTTGAACAGTTGAATAGAATACTTTATTAAAAACAGATGCAGTAGATTGAGTAAGAATTCTAGATTTCTTATGGAAATGTGATGTTTTATACCCCATTTGGTTTAATTGAGTTTCATCAATACGTAATCCTTCGAAATCTCGAATATAGATTTTACTTAAACTACCATCTTGATTAAATGTAGCAATAGAATTTTGTAAATGTGCCTCTAGTGCGATTCCATATTTTACATATAGTGGAATAACTAGTCCTAATAATTGAGTCGCATAATCTTGAATCCATGCATAAGCTGCTTTTTCAAATGTCTTAAATTGATGTGTATGTTGATATCGTTTTATTAAGCTTTCAATTGGCGGTTCAGTATTGTTTGGATAATAAGCAACCAGACTAGAAGGTATGACAGGTATTGTATCTTCTTCGATTAATGTATAAATATTTTCTCTAAATAATGTTCCCAGTTGTTCACTACGTTCAGTTTGGATTGTTGAATGATCTTTAGAATTATAAAAATGAATGCCAGCAATTTCATCTAATGTTTCTATGCGATAAGGTTGAAAATCAGGGTCGTTTTTTAAAATATCATTCACAATTTTAGTAACTAAAGGTCCATTATGCGTTGTTTGTTCAGAAAGCGTCCGTATTTCTCCAGTAATATGAACATTTGTAGAAAGTTTAATATGCGGGAATAGTTTAGGATATTTTGGCATTAATGTTCTGAATGATAAGCCAGCATAATAAGGTAAGGTCATATCAATAGGAATAATAAGTTGTTCATCTAGTTCTTGTTGATATTGACTAAGTAAAATATGTTCGAATTGCCAAGGATGGACAACCATTAAATGATAATCTTCAATTCTTATATCATTATATTTATTTAAAAGGTGAGTAAATAATTTATGAAAAGATTGTTGAAGCATATCATTATAGGTTGAAGATAAGGATTGAACATTTGCTATACTATTATGTATGAATACACATTTTAACTGGATTTCTTGACCGTATTCTGAACTATAATGAATATTCTCTTTAGCACTCATCCCTTTACGAAGCTTTGCGCCTGGATGAAGGGGATGACCTTCTATAACTGATTGTTCCGAACGTAAATAACTATCGTCACTTTTTGCAATCAATTCCCATAAGGACTCGTAGTTTGAATGCATATGTTTAGCTTGATAACTTAGTGCCAGAATCATATTAGCAGCACTATTATTTAAATCTTCTCTAAACTGTTCACTAGCAGCGTTATCAAGTTTTGGCGCTTCAGCTAAAATTAAATCTAGAATATCATTTGGATGTTGGATTCTTTCATATTCATGATTATGATGTTTTAAGATATAAAAAGGACCTTCCACATCTACCCGGTCGAAGGCATATCTCCCTTTTATTTGACTGTAAATATCGATATTTGATTTTGGAAAATGAATACATAATACGTCTTTATCTTTAGAAAACATAGATACGGTTAATTTGGTAGGTCTAATAATCTGACTATTATCTTTAGCGTGTATTAAGTTTTCACGATATAAAGATGTAATAAGACGTTGAGAAATTTTATCTCTACCTATTAAAATATATTGTTTAAAATGATTGATTAAATCAGGATAAAATTCATTTAAATATGTATAAACATCATATTCTTCATTAGTAAGTTGTAAGTTATGATTATTAATGGTTGTATTTTTATTCATATAACACCTCATCCACATTCTACAAAATTATAAATAGTTTGTATAATATCTAACTCTAAAATTAAACCTTTTTAAAAGATAGTTTAAATTTAAGACACAATATTTTAATAAATTCTAAGTTCATGTCATTGCTAGTAACCTTAATTAAATTTATAATTATTAAACTAGTTAAACTTAATTATGAAAACGAATGATAAGGCGGAGGATTTAAAAATGTTAAACGAGTGGAAGCATGCAGATCGAAATATGCAATATAGAGTAGTAAATGCTCTAATAAAGGAAAATATATGGACTCATTCAACTACCATTTTTAAAGAAAATCATTATATAACGATTGAGTTTGAACAAGTGCTTCTAAACGTTCATTATAAATACGAAAGTGCATTATCTCGATATGAATTTGATGGGCCGATAATATATATGAATCATCAACATAAAGAATCAGTGGATAGTCTAGAAAACCTATTAGACATACTAGTAACAGACTTTCATATTGATATCCCATTCCATTTAAAAAGTGAACTTATTCATAGCAGAGATAGTTTCATTGAAGTATATAAAGAATTTGATACACGTCATGAGTATCTTCAAAGACATGATAAATATATAAATGACTCAGAACGTTTAAATTTTTTTACTTGGCTAGAAAAGTTGAAAAAAAATAATGATATAGATGACGTACTATATTCTGAAAGCTTAATATTTGAAGGTCATCCTACACATCCACTTACTAAAACAAAATTACCTTTATCAATGGAAGAAGTGAGAACCTATTCGCCAGAATTTGAAAAGATTATTAATTTGAAAGTGATGCTAATACATAATGAGTATGTAAATGTTACAACCATTCTTGATCATTCTCAGTTCATTTTAAATGAGGTTATTCCTGAATATCTTGATGAATTACATACATTCATGAATGATAGAGAACGTTTGCTTAAAGACTATAAAGTCATTTTAGTTCACCCATGGCAATATGAACATACTATTCGTAATAAATTTAAGGAGTGGCTACAAAATCACATTTTGATATCTACTCCATTTCATGTTCCATCTAAAGCAACATCTTCTTTTAGAACAATGTCGCTAATCAATCATCCTTATCATGTGAAATTACCAGTCAATGTTCAAGCTACTAGTGCAGTTAGGACAGTATCTCCAGAAACAACAATTGATGGACCCAAATTAAGTCAAGCATTACATCGTGAATTAAATCAGTATACACAATTAGATGTTGTACTTGAGCCCTATGGTTTATTTGCTAAAACAGATAGTGACGATGCTAGACAACTTGCTTGTATTATTCGTGAAAAGCCTTTTATAAAGAACGATGGTATTTTATTAGTTACAGGTGCATTAGTAAATAAAAATGTAGTAGATAATGAAATCACAGTAGATAGTTACCTTAAATGGATGAATGATGATATCAATCAACATACCATTCATCAGTTTATGCGAAATTATACTCGTCAGCTGGTAACACCTTTATTAGCTTTAATACAAGATTATGGTATAGCTTTAGAAGCACATATGCAAAATACACTAGTGCATTTAGGACCAAAGTATCAAATACAATTTATAGTGCGAGATCTCGGTGGCTCTCGAATAGATATTAAAACCCTAAGTCAAAGATTAAAGCATATAGAAGTGGAAAATAAAAGTTTACTTGCAGACTCAATTGAAGAAGTCATTATGAAATTTCAACACGCAGTCGTTCAAAATCAACTAGCAGAATTAATTTTTCATTTTAAAAAGTATGAATTTATAAAAGAAGAAGAACTTTTTAATATAATTCAAGAAGAAATAGAAGTAGCAATTAATGATACTAAGCCTCATGCAGATACATTAAGAAAAGTTTTATTTGGACCTACAATTACAGTAAAAGCATTGTTGAAAATGAGAATGAAAAAGAAAGTGAAAAAATATCTGAATATTAGTTTAGATAATCCAATAAAAAGAGAGGTGAATTAAGTGTCTCGTATTGTAATCAATTTATCAAAGATTGAATATAATGCACATGTATTAAAAATGTTGTTTGACAGCAAAAACATAGCCATGATACCTGTGATAAAAAGTATTGCTGGAGATGAACATATCATTAAACGATTAATGAAAGTAGGATTTAACTACTTTGCAGAATCTCGACTAGAAAATATTCCTCAGCAATTTACAAAAGATTGTCAATTTTTACTTTTGAGATCTCCTTTAAAGCATCAGTATGAAGATTTGATTAAAAAGAGTTACGTAAGTATTCAAACAGAAATGGCAACAATACATCAGTTAAATCATATTGCAAATGAAATGAGTAATCAACATCAAGTTATATTGATGGTCGATTGGAAAGATCAACGTGAAGGTGTATTACCTTATGATATAGTTGAATATATTCATGAAATAAAACTAATGAATAATATAAAACTTTTAGGTCTTGCATTTAATTTCATGTGTTTTAAGTCTAAAGCTCCAACATTAAATGATATCGACGAAATAAATCAATTTGTTCATCATGTACAATACGAAACAGGAGTATCATTTGAAGTTATTTCTGGAGGTAACTCAAGTATGCTTCCATTATTAAAACAATATGATTTAGGATGTATTAATGAGTTGAGAATAGGAGAAACATTATTTCGTGGTGTGGATACAACTACTAATCAAAATATACCCGAGTTATTTCAAAATGCAATATTACTTGAAGCGGAAATTATTGAAATTAAACCTAGGTATACGAAGACAAAAGAAAGTTACTTACAAGCTATTGTAGATGTGGGATATATTGATACTGTGATTGAAAAAATAAAACCACTCAATCATCGAATAGAAATTATGGGTGCTTCAAGTGATCATTTAATGATAGATTTAAAAGAAGAAATTAACTATAAAGTAGGAGATTGCATACCATTTTCATTAGAATACGAAGCGCTATCACAACTAATGTATCATCAGAGAATGGAAAAATATTATAGTGAAGAACATACTATTTCTCAACGTATTAACAATTTGAATCAATCAAAATATATCAACAACAAATAACGCATTATATAGAATCTGAGACATCAATAGTGTCTCAGATTTCTTTATGCGTTGGCGTTGGCAGTCAACGTTTTCGTGATGGGCCAACGAATTCAAAATAAATTCTGTGCCAATCTTTATTTTTATATTTTATTGACAATGATAATCGTTATCAATAAAATGAAGATATACCTCAATACATATTAAGGAGTGTCATCATGAAAAGAACAACAATTTTTGGAATTATTTCAATATTACTGATTTTAGTATTAACAACTGCATGTGGAAAGGTAAGTAACAATGGTTCAAATTCATCTAATCAAATTTCGTCATCTAAAGATATTATTGAGATTAAACATGATTTAGGAACAACTAAAGTACCTAAAGATGCTAAGAGAGTAGTAGCTTTAGAATTTTCATTTGTTGATGCATTAGTAGCTTTGGATGTTAAGCCTGTAGGAATAGCAGACGATAATAAAAAGAATAGAATAATTAAACCGTTAAGAGATAAAATTGGAAATTATACATCTGTTGGTACGCGTAAACAACCAAATTTAGAAGAAATAAGTAAATTAAAACCTGATTTAATTATTGCTGACAGTAATCGACATAAAGGAATTTATAAGGAATTAAGTAAAATTGCTCCAACAATAGAATTAAAAAGCTTCGACGGCGACTATAATGAAAATATCGGAGCGTTTAAAGTTATAGCTAAATCTCTTAATAAAGAGAAACAGGGTAAAAAACGTTTAGACGAACATAAGAAAAAAATAGCTCAATATAAACAAGAGATTCAATTTGATAAAAATGAAAAAGTACTTCCAGCTGTAGCGTCTAAGTCTGGGTTACTAGCGCATCCAAGTGAATCTTATGTGGGACAGTTATTAGGTGAATTAGGTTTTAAAGAAGCATTAAATAAAGATGTGACGAAAGGATTAAGTAAATATTTACAAGGACCTTATTTACAACTCAATTCAGAAACATTATCTGAAATCAATCCAGAACGCATGTTTATTATGACAAATGGTGCAAGTTCTAATGAACCTTCTTATCAAGAATTGAAAAAAGATCCTATTTGGAACAAACTTGATGCAGTTAAAAATCATAAAATAGATGTGGTTGATCGTGATACATGGGCCCGCGCACGTGGTTTAATCTCTTCAGAAGAAATGGCTAAAGAAATCGTAGAAATCTCAAAAAAAGATAGAAATAAATAGGATGGATTGACAATGACTATACAAAAAAGTAATCGTCTTTCTGCTAATAAAAGATCAATCAAGAAGCGTATGACACTCACCTTTTCAGTGAGTGTTTGCCTTCTTGTTATTTTTGTTTATCTTAATTTAGCCACTGGAACTTTAAATATTCAAACTAAAGATATGTATCATTACTTTTTTACTTCAATTGAAAACAAGCAGACGTTTATCATTCAAAGTGTTAGAATGCCAAGGATGATTGTTGCCATACTTGTGGGAGGTGCCTTAGCTCTGGCTGGTTTACTCATGCAATCTATAACTAGAAATCCATTAGCATCTCCGCAAATATTTGGGGTAAATGCGGGTGCTTCATTTATTATCGTATTAGTGACAGTATTAATGCCTACGATGGGAAACTATGCAACCTATTTAGCGTTTATTGGGGCATTTATTGGTGGGTTAACTGTGTATTTATTATCTGGTTCTACGAAAAAAATAACACCAGTGAAATTAGCTTTAGCAGGAATGGCAGTACATTTGTTTTTTAGTAGTCTTACACAAGGTATTATTTTACTTAATGAAGATTCTAATTCTACTGTTATGTTTTGGTTAGTTGGCTCTTTAAATGGAATGAAATGGAAAGATGTAATGATAATTTGTCCTTGGATTCTTATGGGACTTATCATACTAATTGCATTTGCAAGACAACTTACAATAATGGAATTAGGTGATACACTAGCCAAAAGTTTAGGTCAAAAAACTGAAGTGATAAGAATCATTATCGGATTACTTGTTATTATATTTGCTGGGACATCTGTCTCTATTGTAGGACCTATTGGATTTATAGGATTAATCGTGCCACATATAGTAAAACGTTATGCACCGCATAATTACTTCATTTTAATTCCGTTAACATTTATAGTTGGCGCAAATTTATTGTTATTATCTGATACATTGAGTCGTTTAATTACATATCCCTATGAATCACCAGTTGGAATTGTTACTTCATTTATAGGAGCATTTTATTTCTTATTTATTACTTTAAGGAGAGTGAAACGAATATGACACACCACTCATTAGCTATTCGTTATGCACTTGTCGTTACGATATTAATCATAAGTATATTTATTAGCTTATGCGTCGGCGCAACAATGTATAATCCCGTTAAAGTAATAAATAGTTTATTGATACAAGATGATTTTATTCTAAATGAATATCGTATACCTAGAACACTTTTAGGATTAATAGTAGGAAGTAGTTTAGCTATTTCAGGAACAATCATACAAGGGGTAGTAAAAAATCCTCTCGCTTCTCCAGATGTTATTGGAATGACTAAAGGTGCAAGTTTAGCAGCGATTATAATTATTATGGTTTTTCCCAATGCTCCTTTAATCATTTTACCTATGGGTTCATTTGTTGGTGCATTAATAATCAGTTTAATTTTATCTTTTTTAATATCTCAATTTAATATTAAAGGATCTACCTTGGCATTAATTGGCTTAGCAATTGGTGCTATATGTACAGCAATTGTACAATTTTTACTAATACGAAATCCCATGGATGCAAATAATGCGCTTATATGGTTAACAGGTAGTCTTTATGGTCATACGATAGAAAATGTATATTCAATTTTACCTTGGTTTATTATTACGATTCCAATCGTCATTGCTTTAAGTCATCAACTCGATATCTTAAACCTAGGAGATTCAATAGCGATAGCATTAGGTACACGAATAAAACGTATTAAAATGATACTGTTGATTTTATCAGTGATGTTAGCAGGATCATCTATTTCAATAGTTGGAGGAATCAGTTTTCTTGGATTGATTGCGCCACACATAGCTCGAAAAATCGTCGGATATCGTCATGTTCACGTCGTAATGATGTCTGGTTTAATTGGAGCAATCCTCATTTTATTTAGTGATGGATTAGCAAGAGGTATTCATCCGCCACTTGATATACCAGTAGGCGTAGTTATTGCCATTGTTGGTGTTCCATACTTTTTATTGTTACTTAGAAGAATTTAAATGTTAAAAGAGTGAGATCGTATTCACAGTGAATGCTATCTCACATTTTTTGTGGAATTTTAAACTTTTGTATATTGCAAGTTATTTGAAAATAAGATATAGTAAAGTACATATTGTTTATAAAAATACATATAAAGTTATATTTATATAATTAATAGACGTTAATTTCGATGAAAATACAAAATAAATGAATAAATACAATTACCTATACAAATAGAGAGAAGGGTGAATATTGGAGAATTATAACAAACAGGAAAAAATAAAAGGAAGAATAAAATTTATATCGATGTCAATCATTGGTATTATTTTATTTTTAATACCTATTCCAAATGTACAAGATGGGGAGAAACAAACAACATTACCAGTGGCATTTTTGGCAAATTGGTTAAAAGATTTATTAGGACCTGCAATGTCAATTCTCATTATTACAATCATTACGTTATCGACTATTTTGACTATTTTATTTTCAACAATTTTAAAGGATAAAGTAAAACCAGGTGGTCTTATCGCGAATGCATTTCAAGTAGGCCCAGTGTGGATGATATTAAGAGTACTTGCAGTTGTATTTGCTTGGATGACTTATTTTAAAATTGGAAGTAAAGTGATCTATTCAGAAGATACGGGCGGATTAGTATTTAATGACTTATTACCTACATTAGTAGCAGTATTCCTTTTTGCTGCCTTATTTTTACCTTTATTAATGGAATACGGTTTATTAGAATTTTTAGGACCATTGTTTAGACCAATCATGAGACCATTATTTACTTTACCAGGACGATCAGCAGTTGATAATTTAGCCTCATTTATAGGAGATGGAACAGTAGGCGTGCTTATTACAAGTCGTCAATATGAAAAAGGTATTTATTCAAAAAGAGAATCAATAGTAATTTCTACAACTTTTAGTGTTGTATCGATCACATTTGCTATTGTTATTGCTCAAACTATTGGATTACAACAAAAGTTTTTTGTATTTTATTTAACAGTAATTGTTTCTTGCTTAGTTGCAGCGATGATCATGCCAAGAATATGGCCACTAAATCAAATTCCGGATGATTTTACGAAAGAAGTATCTGAAAGTACACGACTTGAAAAACTTCCAGAAGGAAAAACTGCATTAGCTCACGGTTTTGATGAAGCTACAATTGTAGGGCTAAAAGCACCAGGAGTTAAAGAATTTTTTAAAACGGGAATTAAAACGGTGATTGATATGTGGTTTGTTATTTTACCAGTAGTTATGAGTATAGGGACTATTGCTACGATAATAGCAAATTATACACCAGTATTTGAAATCATAGGAAAGCCATTTATTCCTATATTACAATTACTTCAAATTCCTGAAGCTGCAAAAGCATCCGAAACTTTACTTATTGGTTTTGCAGATATGTTTTTACCTTCTATCTTAATAGCGACGGTGCACAGTGAATTGACACGATTTGTGATTGGTGCTTTAAGTATATCTCAATTAATTTATCTATCTGAAGTGGGCGGTGTGATTTTAGGTTCTAAAATTCCAGTCAGTCTCGGAAAGTTATTTATGATATTTTTAATTAGAACTGCAATCACATTACCAATTATTGCTTTAATGGCACATTTATTACTATAAAAAAGAAGCAGGGTAAGGATTGATGAATGCAATTCCAATTCCTTCCTGCTTCTTTTTCTATTCTAAAGTTGATAGTACGTTTGCTTTTACAATTTCACTTGTTACTACTGGTGAATCTTCTGTTGAAGATTTTCCAGTATTTTTATGTGCTTCTTTAAACGCATCACTTTGGGTCCAAGCTTTGAAGTTTTCTTCATTGTCCCACCATGTATTAACATACATATCTTCAGTATCATTAGTATTGTCAATTTGCCAAACTTCAATTTTTCTGAAACCGTCTAGTTGTTCAATCTTACCACCTTTAGTGAAACGTGGTGCCATTTTTTCAGCAAATCCTTTTTTTACAGTAATACGATTTGTAACAACAAACATAGTCAGACCTCCTTGCTTATTTATTTTAATAATATACAAATTCAAAGATATATCAAATAAAACACATGTAATAAATAAGAAAAATAAACGTTTAAAGAAAGGTATCTATATACCGAAAATATGTTCGTATTTTAAGACTATTTATGTTAATATATTTTTAATAAAGGAGAAGATAAATGACAGGAAAAACGCATGTAGCTGCTGGTTTGCTTGTAGGAGCAATAACAGTTGACCATTATCATACAGATCTATTTTCTACTGTAACAGTAATTTGTTTAGCAATAGCAGGAAGTTTACTTCCAGATATTTGTCATACACGAAGTAAGATTGGAAGACAATTTAAAATTCTTAGTTTGCTCGTTAGTACTATCTTTGGGCATCGAACATTTACGCATTCATTGTTATTCTTAGGTATGATAGGTTTTTTACTTATTTTAATTCAAACTCCGACTTATTATTTAGTTACTATTATCGGTGCAATGGCTTCTCATGTTATACTAGATATGTTGACACCTAGAGGGGTAAAGTTACTTTATCCAATACCTTTAGCGATTAAGTTTCCTTTTACTTTCAAAACTGGTGGTTTTTTAGATGCATCCTTATCAACAGCTTTTAGTATTGGAGCAATATACATAATATTTCAAGAGTTTATAAATGAAATTTTGAAATATGTGAGCCATTCATTGTCCGGATGATATCAATGAATATGATGGATCATCTTTCTTGTCTTAATATCAAATTTATAATTAATATGATAAATATATTTGAATGACGCGAACTATCTATAAGGAGAGTTATAAATGCTAGATCAAAGTAAATTAGAAAAATACAATCAAGAACATTTAATTGAATATGAGAAAATGATGAGTAGTAATGAAAAAGAGCAATTAGATGAAAAAGTGAACTCATTAGATTTAGAATTTATTCAAGAACTTTATCAAAGTTTATATGTTAATCGTAAAACAATTACAGATGTTACTGCAGTTTCTGAAGTTGATTATAAAATTAAGGAAGCATTCACTGAACAAGATCGTGAATATTATGAACATAAAGGAATAGAAGCAATAAGAAATGGAGAATTTGCTGTTGTTCTTATGGCTGGTGGTCAAGGCACACGTTTAGGTTATAAGGGACCTAAAGGTTCTTTTGAAATTGAAGGTGTAAGCTTATTTGAACTTCAAGCAAGACAACTATTGCATCTAAAAAATGAAACAGGACATTGTATTAATTGGTATATTATGACTAGTGATATTAATCATGAGGAAACATTACGTTACTTTGAAAACCATGATTATTTTGGTTATAACCCAGAACGTATTCACTTTTTTAAACAAGACAACATTGTGGCTCTAAGTGAAAATGGTAGACTGATTTTTAATGAAAAAGGCTATATTATGGAAACACCTAATGGTAATGGTGGGATATTTAAATCGCTAGAGCATAAAGGTTATTTAGATAAAATGGAGAAAGATGGCGTAAAGTTCATTTTCTTAAATAATATTGACAATGTGTTAGTAAAAGTTCTTGATCCAGTATTTGTAGGATTTACAGTAGTAAATGATAAAGATATCACATCTAAATCTATTCAACCTAAAAAGGGTGAAAGTGTTGGACGATTAGTTAGTAAAGATAATAAAGATACTGTACTTGAATATTCAGAACTTGATGAAAATGTAGCGAATACATTTGATAATGCAAATATTGGCATTCACGCATTTAAGTTATCATTTATAAATCAAGCGGTAAATAATGATTTACCATATCATTTAGCCATTAAAAAATTGAAACAACTGGATGATGACTTTGGTTTGATTGAAAAAACATCTTTAAAATTTGAACTATTTTATTTTGATATTTTCCGATATGCGAATAGTTTTATTACATTACAAGTTCCAAGAAAAGAAGAATTTTCACCCTTGAAAAATAAAGAGGGAAAAGACAGTGTAGAAACTGCAACTGATGATTTAAAACGAATGAATGTAATTTAAAGGATGGTGGAATACGATGTCTAAATCATCTCAGCATACAAAAGATAATGTAATTGAATCATTTAAAGACATCATTCCACTATCTTTTGGCGAGGAAATTGGTAATGCAACCTCACATGGTGTTGCTGCACTAATGACTTTATTTTTACTGCCTTATGCAGCAGTACATAGTTATAATGAGTATGGAACACTAAGTTCTATTAGTGTCTCTATCTTTGTTATTAGTATTTTCATGATGTTTATTTCCTCTACTGTATATCATTCAATGAAAAATAATACATCGCATAAGTATATATTAAGAATTATTGACCACAGTATGATATATGTAGCAATTTCTGGAACGTATACACCAGTCTTACTAACAGTTGTTGGAGGTTGGTTAGGATGGCTGGTCTTTTTGTTATTATGGGGAACAACAATATGGGGTATTCTATATAAGTCAATTTCAACTCATGTAAATTCCAAATTAAGCTTAATTGTTTACTTAGTTATGGGATGGGTTGGTATTATATTTTTACCTGTGATTATTATTAGAACATCTTGGTTATTTATTTTATTTATCGTATTAGGTGGTCTTTCTTATACTATTGGAGCATGGTTTTATGCACAAAAAAACCGTCCATATTTTCATATGATATGGCATATTTTTATCGTTATTGCATCACTCTTTCATTTTATAGGAATCGTATATTTTATGTAGACCTAGTTGAAAGGTTATATCATTGAGAATAACTTAGTTTATTAAGTGCTTATTTAGAAACAGGACTATGAATTCAAAAAGAATTCTATCCTGTTTTTTCTTTTTTTAATAATACATTAAAATTGTTTATGAATATAATTAAGGATATTCTATATTATGAACTTTTTAAATATATAGGAGGGCAAAGATGAAATTAAAATCAATAGGTATTGTAGTGACTTTGGTTTTAACAATGTTTATGGCAGCAATTGAAAGTTCAATTATTTCACTAGCATTGCCTACCATTCGTAAAGATTTGAATGCTGGTACAGCAGTGCCATTAGTCTTTACCGTTTATTTTATAGCACTTGTAGTAGCAAATCCTATTGTGGGTGAACTTCTCACAAGATTTAAGATTCTATATATAGCTGTAGTCGGCATACTATTATTTGGTATTGGAAGTTTTATGTCAGGCATGAGTGAGACGTTTATAATGTTAATTATTTCAAGAGCCCTCCAGGGACTTGGCGCAGGAGTTATGATGTCTTTGACTCAAATTGTACCAAAACTAGCATTTGAAATTCCGCTTCGTTACAAAATAATGGGCATCGTTGGAAGTGTCTGGGGAATTTCAAGTATTCTTGGACCATTATTAGGTGGTGGAATATTAGAAGTTGCAACATGGCATTGGTTATTTTATATCAACATACCAATTGCATTGATAGCTATTGTTTTAGCTTTTCTTACTTTTCATTTTCCAGAAGAAGCGGAAGTACAACATATACACTTTGATGTAAAAGGATTATCTTTGTTTTATATTTTTATTGGACTTCTTATGTTTAGTTTATTAAATAAAACAGGTGTTACTTTTAATATTATTGCATTAATACTAGCAATAGTTATATTATTCGTTTTATTCAAATATGAAAATAAAACAGATATGCCTTTTTTACCAATAAGTGAATTTAATAAATCAATTTCACTGGTATTTATAACTGATTTACTTATAGCAATATGTCTAATGGGGTATAACTTATATATACCTGTTTATTTACAAGATCATTTAAAATTATCTCCAATACAAAGTGGATTAGTGATATTTCCACTTTCTGTTGCATGGTTAGCTTTAAACTTCAACTTAGCTAAAGTAGAATCAAAATTTTCAAGAAAAAAACTATATATAGGAGCTTTCATATCATTAATTTTAAGTAATATGATTTTAGTATTTGGACTTCATATTCCTCTTATTATTGCGGGAGCTGTGATTCTTGCAGGATTGAGTTTTGGCTTTGTTTATACTAAAGACAGTGTTATTGTTCAAGAAGAAACAAGTCCTAAATATATGAAAAAAATGATGTCATTCTATGCATTAACTAAAAATTTAGGATCATCTATAGGATCTACATTGATGGGGTCATTATATGCACTTCAATTTGGTTTATTAGGAGGTAACTTCTATAATATATTAACTGTAATCACAATTGTTGCGCTTATATTAATTTTAATGTGGGTATTTTTATTTGAAGAGAATAAAGAAGGTATAAAATAATAATTTTAAGTTACTATATATAAATGATAAAGTGGCATTATAAAGTATGGATGAAAAGAGGAGGAAAGAGAGAAATGAAATTTTCTAATCAAAAATTTAATGGTATCTTTCCGACTCTTCTTATTCTTCTTATTTTTATTCTATCAGGTTGTATATTTTTAATATTTTTAGGATTTGGGTTATTTGGATTAAGTCGAATTCTTATTTTTTTAAAATTAGGATTCTTTACATATAATAAGGATTTATTCAGCAATTTAGTATATTACGGTAGCTATATAGTATTTGGATACTTTTTGCTATTCGCTATTGAGCATTTAATGGATTACTTTAGAAAGCAATTACCTAATAATCCATATTTTAATGGAACACTATTTCATTTAATTTCATATGTGATTACGACTATTCTATTCTATTTTGTTATTCATATTCATTACGTATATATTAAAATTGAATTTTGGGTTATTGCATTAATTATTGGAATACTATATTTATGTAAAATGATTTTTTATCCAGATAGCGAAGACTTGAATGATAAGAAGTAAACATAAGCTATAAATTCTTGATAAATTCAGCACAGTTTATAAGTAAATTTGTTAAAATGTAAATATAAAGAAACTTAAGGGGGATAATGAGTTGTTAACGGTAGAACAAGTAAAAAAAATAGTGGGAGACTTAAAAGACCCAATTATTAATGTGCCTTTAAAAGAAACAAAGGGAATTGTAGAAGTAAAAATAAAAGAAGAAATTCAACATGTAAGTGTTAAAGTTGCTATGGCTCAATTAGGAGGACAACCACAGCTTGATTTGCAAATGTCAGTGGTTAAAGCTTTAAAAGAAAATGGTGCAAATACAGTGGGCATTCGTTTTGAGGAACTACCTGCTGAAGTTGTGGAAAAATATACAGGAAAAGAAAAAGAGAAACCTAAGACAATTGAGGGATTATTATCACAGAATAATCCAGTGGAGTTTATTGCAATTGCTTCTGGTAAAGGTGGAGTAGGGAAATCAACTATAGCCGTAAACTTAGCAGTAGCATTAGCGAGAGAGGGTAAAAGAGTAGGTCTCATAGATGCTGACATTTATGGTTTTAGTGTTCCAGATATGATGGGGATAGATGAAAAGCCTGGTGTTCAAGGAAAAGAGATTATTCCTGTAGAACGTCATGGTGTTAAAGTGATTTCAATGGCATTTTTCGTTGAAGAAAATGCACCAGTTATTTGGCGTGGTCCTATGTTAGGAAAAATGTTGACGAATTTCTTTGTTGAAGTTAAATGGGGAGAATTAGATTACTTATTACTTGATTTACCTCCTGGAACAGGTGATGTAGCCCTTGACGTTCATTCAATGTTACCAAGTAGTAAAGAAATAATAGTAACCACACCACATCCAACAGCAGCATTTGTAGCAGCAAGAGCTGGAGCTATGGCTAAGCATACAGAGCATTCTATTTTAGGTGTTATTGAAAATATGAGTTATTTTGAAAGTAAAGAAACTGGAAAAAAAGAGTATGTATTTGGTAAAGGTGGCGGACGTAAACTTGCGGACGAGCTAAATACCCAATTGCTAGGAGAACTACCTCTTGAACAACCTTCTTGGAATCCTAATGACTTTTCACCATCTATTTATCAAGAGGAAGATCGATTAGGAAAAATCTATAAAACAATTGCACAAAAAGTGATTGCTACAACAATAAAATAATAAATAAACATTAGTGTAAAAGTGCTCGAAAAAAATATCATTTCGAGCACTTTTGCTATTGCAAAATATAAAAATTCTGATAGAATTTTTTTTTGTGAGCAAGTTAAAAGAATTGCTTAAAACAAAAATAAATTTTTCGAAATAATTTGTTGACACTAAATGAATTATTTGATAAGATATAAAAGTCGTTTTCAAGAAGTGTTAATACATTTTAAAAAATGTAAATTCAGTGTAAAATTTACCATTGCATAAATTTGAAAAACGATATAAAATATTAAAAGTAATCGAAATTAGTTGTTGACTTTCGAAATTGAAATTGATATAATTTAATAGATTACATTTTAAATGAACATTGAAAACTGAATGA